>JBJTXE010000124.1:0-2620 GCA_046082075.1 Bacteroidota bacterium | reverse complement strand
CTGATTAATACAATGGCAGCAAATCCAAGGAAACGAAACCATGCAAAAACAATTTCTGTACTCGGAACAAAATTTAAGAACCCTGCCATGTTGTTTTGCAAAAGTTCAGGAATTTGAAAAAGACCGTATATAATCGAAGTTACGATAAGCCCTTCCAATTGCCAGTCTTGCTTCTGAAGTTCTTTATATTTCTCAATCGGTGTTAAATTACCCGAATCTTGCTTTGGTTCTTCCATGGTGTACGTTAAATATCAATCCTTTGGTGAATTTAACCCAAAATTTCATATTGAATCCAATGCTTCAAGCGTAATAGGTCTTTTTTAACCCGGTCCCCATGAAAAATAAGTGCGTAAGCAATGAGAATGGCAAGAATCCAACTCAACCAATCAACTTTTGAAGCGGATTTCTTCCGAACCGCTGCGCGAAACTTGGTATAATGTTCGAAACGGCTGAAGTGATACACCGCATTAACCCGAGTGTTGGGGGTAATAAGTCCCGCGTAATCTACCCATACACCGTCGCACAATACTGATACATGATGGTAGGAATCCACCAAATACACCCCCTTGGGATAGGCCTTTTGAACAGTTGCTATGGTTTCATTGCGATAACATTCCGCTTCTTGAACCGTGCCGTAAAAACGCGCCGATGGATCGCGCATCATGGTCCGAATCCCGTGAGTAAAGCCGTGGGTACCCGCGCGTTCGTCCCTGCTAAAAAATCCGCGTGCAAAACCATGTGCCTCATCGTACGATATTCCGAAAAGTATGGCCAAGGCTTTCACAACGCAATCGTTGGTTTCATAGCCTCGATACCTCGAAGTTTCATAACCCTCTATAAAAGGTTCCGGATCAACAAATTTTAATCCCATTTGTCACAGCCTTTTTATGAGTGCCCGTAACGGCATAAAAACAACACCCTTTTCGAAAGGCTCGGGTGCGAGGAAGCGTCCTTGTCGAGTTCGGCATTCATCAATTCGGGATTCTCAACCGATTCCAGCGTGCGATGTAAGGCGTCCAATTCTTCGGGCTCAATTTTTCCGTTGACGACATGGGTGTCAAAATGAGCCCAATCTACTGGAATTCGAGGTTTTGGAGGTTTCACAACTTTCTCGACCTTGTCTTTCATCGATTTGCTCTTTTGAATAATCGGCTCATTCTCCCGAGTGATGGCTATCAATGCATTGATCATATTCAATTTACCCACGTGTTTCGTAGCCTCCAAATCGCATAAGAACTCCAATGCATGAGATTCCAAATCATTGACTGCTCGTATTTTAGCCCACAAGTACAATACGGCAACAAAGGCAAAAACCACATAGACAATTTTTAATAGGATAAAAGGCACCAAAGCCGTAAAAGCAAAAGGCATTAAGAAAAAGAAGAACATGGAAAAATTAAGGGTTCTGTTCTCCATATAAATGTACTTCCGAAAATGCGCCATTTCATGGTAAAGAATGGCTTTTATCTCATTTTCGGTGAGCTTTTTAAAACACAGTTCGGTCATGTAGACGGCATTGGTATGCTGATACTGATTGAACAAGGTGTTGAACACCCAAGAATTGAGTACCTCCATGTAGGATATGAACACCTTGGGCTTTTCAAATCCCGGAGTATTCGAAAAAACTTCGGCAAAAATGTCCTTTACTTGCTTCAATGAAAATTTTCCGATGCGTTCAGCCTCCACCTTTTCCAGTTCTTCCGAATCATTCTCGGAAGACCACAAAACCACCATGGAAATTAAAATCCAACAACCTAAAGAAATCCAAAAAAACACCTTCAAACACGTTCGAAAAGCCCCGTTGGTCGTCGTAAAATACTCGAATGTGCAATAGGCCAGGAAACACAGCGTAATGATAAAAAATACAATGGATCTGCGGTTGGCTTGTTTAAAAACGGCCTCCGCATCGGACGGGGTTGTTATGGTGCTTGGGTTCATTTCCTAAATATATAAAAAACCCTCGTTGATGTACTACTGCTCGCGGTACAAACGAACAATCTCCTGGGTGCTTTTACTGATCTTTTCCGCTGGCACCTCATCAAAATAAGCCACTTGAACAATTTCCGGTGGCATCGCGCGAGGCGTGCCTTCTGCTTTGACCCAAAACACTTTATGCATTCGGTGCTCCCCTTCGTATTCCAACAGCGTCTTTACCTCAGTAGCATGTAAACCGGTTTCTTCTTTGAGTTCGCGTATGGCAGCGGCCATTCTAGGCTCTTTGGTTTCAGGATATCCCCCCGGTAACATCCAATAATTCTTCGGCATTTTAACCAGCAGAATCCGTCCTTCCGCATTCTCCCAAATCACTGTGGCTCGTTTCTTTTTCATGGCGCAAATTTGCTGATTTAACGCATATATTTTGAAAGATTACAGGATTTTTTTTATTAACAATACATAATTATCTGATTTTCAAACAAGTAAACTGCGTTTTCAGTGCTTGAATATAACTTCTTCGTTGGGAACCCGAAATCTAGGACCCCAAATGCCGGGTTCCGTCCCCTTTCCTACGGCGATGATCATGTTGATTTCTGCACCAAGGGGCAAGCCTAATTTTCTTCGAACCCTCCACTTGTCGAATCCCTCCATCGGACAGCTGTGAAATCCTTCCGCTGCGATTGAT
>JBJTXE010000123.1:0-3738 GCA_046082075.1 Bacteroidota bacterium | reverse complement strand
ACAGGCTGAAACCCTTCACAAACTACAAGGTAAATTCCCGCCTCAACCTGGGCCAAGGACAGGTAATCCGCAGTAGTTGATTCAAGTACTTTACCGTGAAGGTCAACCAATTGCACCAAACGATTTGCTGGTTTATTGCCGAGCGTGATGCCATAGGTGGTTGGGTTCGGGTAAACCTTCATTTGATTCAATTCCAGTGATGCTACGGAGGTATTATCCAAGGAACGAACTTCCAGGTTATTCAAATATAATTTGTAGGCATCGATGCTTCTAAGTACGAAGGCGATACGAACGGTTTGGTTGTCGTAACCTTGGGAAGTAAGATTCACTTGCCTCGAAGTCCATTCCGCGTTTTCTCCCACAACAAATGCAATCGTATCAGTAAAACTAATGGCTTGGTCATCGGTAGTGGAAAGCAATACCAGGTAACTGTCTGGATAAGAAGCGTCTTGCGACTTACTATCCCAGGTAAGATAATTCCCGAAGGCACCCAGGGAAATGGGAGGCGTGATTAACCAGCGGTTGGCCGTATCCGGTTCGCTAAAATAGGAAGTGGCAGCTGCGATGGTATCCGTTGAATCGGTAGGATCCGTCACTACGATCCAAGCATCGTTGTATTCCGCTACTTGCGCATTGGGGGTATTTTGATCCAAATTCAACAGGGTAAATCCCGCAGGAATCCCTGATTCAAAATCTTCAGAAAAAATAACAGTACCCTGAGCGAGCAAGGTATTCATCGCAAAAACTGGCAACCATTGAATCCAACGCATAGAACAAAAGTACACTAATCTACTAAAAGAATAAGAACCTCTTTAAATTCCTGATAAAATCGATCAAAGGCGAGGAGGCGATCCTTCAAAAAGGAATGAATGGCAGGCCAATGATCTTTTTGGTAATAATTGAGTTCAGGGTTGACCCATTCGATGCGGTCAAAAATAAATCCTTCGGGAGCGGATAAGTTGCGCGTCCATATTCCATCCTTACCCATTTCCTGTTCCATAACCCCTTTTAATTCTTCCATTTGCTCCCAAACGATATCGCGCACCGCTGCGTCTTTGAATTGAAAATCCATTCTCAAGGCACACCCCAAGTTATCGCAATGCAATCGGAGGTAAAGGTGTTTAACGTCCGAGGGATAATTCAACCAATTGATTCCGCGTTTATTGCTGGAATTATAGCGGCGCATGAGCAAACGGAACTCACCCCAGAAGGCTTCATTGTAGGCCTTTCGTTCTTCGGGTTTCAGCATCAGCCGTTGCCTTTCGCGTGATCGGCCAAGAATTGTTGGAGACCTAAGTCCGTAAGTGGGTGCTTCGCAAGGGCTTTAATAGCACTCAACGGACCCGTCATGACATCGGCGCCAATCGAAGCGCAATGCACGATGTGCATGGGGTGACGCACGGAGGCCGCTAAAATTTCGGTTTCGAATCCGTAGTTGTCGTAAATGGTGCGGATTTGACTGATGAGCGCCAACCCATCGCTGGAAACGTCGTCCAATCTACCCAAGAACGGGGAAATGTAGGTTGCTCCGGCCTTGGCGGCTAAAAGCGCTTGACCAGCCGAAAAAATAAGGGTGCAATTCGTGGGGATGTTCTTTTCCGAAAAGGCTTTAATGGCCTTAATTCCTTCGGTGATCATCGGGATTTTTACCACAATGTTGGGGTGTAAATCGTACAGCACTTCTCCCTCTCGCATCATGCCTTCAAAATCGGTGGAAATTACCTCTGCGCTAACGGGTCCATCGACGATTTCGCAGATTTTCACATAATGGTTGAGTATATTGTTTAAGCCCGTAATCCCTTCCTTGGCCATCAGCGATGGGTTGGTAGTTACCCCGTCAAGAATGCCCATTTCATGAGCTTCTTTTATTTCTTGTAGGTTGGCGGTGTCAATGAAAAATTTCATATTACTTGCGTTTAGTGGTTTTTTGAGCCTCGTTGGCTTTTCGTTGCATTTCTTCTAAGCGCTCTTGGAACCTGGATTTTTTCTTAGGATTTGAGCTAGCCTTGGCGGTACGTTCTTCCATTTTTACCCTGAGCTTATCTTCATCCACGAAGAACCGCTTAATGGCCATCATTAAAAGGATGGTGAATAGGGTGGAAATGAAGTAGTAATAACTTAAACCGCTGGAATAATCGTTGAAAAAGAAGATCATTAAAATGGGGAAAATGTACATGATGATGCGCATGTCTGGCATACCGGGCTGAGTAGGTTGTTGCATATTGCCCGAATTCATGTAGGTGTAAATCAGCGTGGTTGCCGACATCAACAAGGTAAAGAGGCTGATATGATCTCCATAGGGCCAGAGGTTGAAACCGAAATCCAAAATGGAATCGTATGAGGAAAGGTCCTCAGCCCATAAAAAGGACTGTTGACGCAAGTCAAAATTGGCAGGAAAAAATCGGAAAACCGCGAGCAAGATGGGCATTTGAATCAACATGGGTACACAACCGGAGAGGGGGCTTGCCCCTGAATCGCGGTATAAACTCATCATCGCCGACTGTTTTTCCATGGCTTGTTCCGGTTTCGAAAACTTTTCATTGATTTTTTCTACCTGAGGTTTAAGGATTTTCATCTTAACCGAGGAAACAAACATTTTCCATTGAATAGGCATCAAGATTAATTTCAAAATGAGTGTCAATAAGAGTATCGCAATGCCTGCTCCAATACCATTGCGCACTAAAACGTCAAAAATCGGTTGTACAGCGTACAGGTTAATCCAACGAAATAATCCCCATCCGTAGTTGAGAATATCGTCATAATCGCCATCGTAGGATGACAAGAGGTTGTATTCATTGGGACCAAAATACCAGGTGAAATTCGCGGTATTGGAACCATCAAAGGTAGGGGTAAGCCCCATTTTCATTTCCTTAATGTGGCTGAATTGCCGTTCAGAACCTTCACCGTAATTGGATACTTTGAGCTTTCCGTCTTTGCTTTTGAACGGTTTTTCCGCATGGAGAATTGAAGAAAAATAGTTTTGTTTGAAGGCGACCCATTCGATTGGTTGCTCAACTTGGGAATAATCGTCCGAGGTTTCGCTCAGATAATCCATTCCTTCCTCTTTTTCTTGATAGCAAATGGTAGTGGTTTTGCGTTGCTCTTTGAGTTTTCGTTCGGTCCTTTTCATATTGAGGTACCACTTCAATTGAGCACGATCTTTTTGGTCCTGCGAAAATCCCTCCAAGTGAATGCTGTAGTTCAAGCGGTGGTCTTCCTTCAAAGCATATTCCACAACAATTTTATGTTGGTCGTCGATGTTTCCCGTAAGCGTAACCGCATTTTTGGTAGTTTCAGCGTTAAAAACCAGATCCTTTGTGGATGGGATTCCCGGAATGGCCAGGTAATTTTCCCCGTCTTTTTCAGAGAATAAACAAAGGGCTCGGTCTTTTTGGCCGACAAAATCATCGTAAGAATTGTATTTTTTCAAATATACTGAGGCAATTTGTGCTCCTTCGGTGGTGATGTTCACTTTAAGATGGTCATTTTCCAAGGACAAACTTTTCACAGGAGCCTTTGGTGTAGCTATTTTGTTGGTCGATTGACTGGACTCAATGCGGTCCTTACTTTTTTCTGCTACTCTTGTATCAGTCTTTACTTGTTGTGGCTCTTTGGGCGCTTTTTTCGCGGTTTCTTGTTCCAGTTTGGCTTTTTGAATGTCCTCCTGCGAAGGTTGGTTGATTACCGTAAAAACGGTTAACACAATTCCAATGAGGACGAGCCCAATGGTCATATTTC
>JBJTXE010000122.1:0-3048 GCA_046082075.1 Bacteroidota bacterium | reverse complement strand
GATTCTGATTCATAAAAAATATTAAAGAAAATTATATGTATTTTTTATCAATGCTGATTGGTTTATACCTTATTTTTGTAGTCCATGACGCATTCTAATCTCACGCCATTTAAAAGGCTTTTGTCCATTTTAAAACCTGACAACTCGGAAATTCGTAACGTCTACATCTTTGCTGTTTTTAGTGGTATTGTAGGCCTTGGTTTGCCTTTAGGCATCCAATCCATTGTGAATTTCATTCAAATGGGTCGTGTCAGTACTTCGTGGATTATTTTAGTCATCCTGGTTATGTTGGCCATAATCATATCAGGCTTATTGAACATTGCACAAATGCGCATTACCGAAAACTTACAGCAGCGCATTTTCGTAAGGTCGGCCTTCGATTTCACCCATCGCATTCCGCTTTTAAACACGGAAGAGCTTACAAAGAAATATGCGCCAGAATTGCCCAACCGTTTTTTCGATACCATCACCATTCAAAAAGGTCTTTCGAAGTTAATTCTCGACTTTGCATCAGCATCACTACAAATTATTTTTGGTTTGATTCTTTTATCGTTCTATCACAGTTTTTTCATTTTCTTCGGAATTGCCCTTTTGGCGCTTCTATACGTGGTTTTCAAAATTACTGCAGAAAGAGGTTTTAAATCAAGCCTCAGAGAGTCCAATTATAAATACAAGATCGCCCATTGGTTGCAACAAATTGCTTACACGCGATTTAGCTTTAAAATGGCTGGTACCCCAAATTACCTCATGCATCGCACCGACTCCTATCTCGTTGAGTATCTGAAAAGCAGGAATGAACATTTTCGTGTTTTAAAGCAACAATACCTTTACCTGATTGGCTTTAAATCCATCATTGCTATGACACTGTTAGTGATTGGTGGGATTTTGGTGTTAAATCAGACCATGAACATTGGTCAGTTTGTTGCCGCCGAAATTATCATTCTCTTGATATTGAGTTCGGTCGAAAAAATGATTGTCAGTTTGGAAACCGTATACGATTTACTTACCGCTGTTGAAAAAATTGGACAAGTAACGGATTTACCGCTGGAAGAAGAAAAAGGAATGGAAATACCCGACAATTACGGTGGATTTTCCATTGACTTTCAACAAGTAAGTTACGAAAATGAGCTCAACAATGAAATGGTGCTCGATCACCTTAATTTATCCGTAGCTGCCAATGAACACGTAAGTATTTCCTCGCAAAATTCAGTATCCATAAATCTGATGTTTTGTATGATTGGCAATGTTTACACCCCCAAACATGGTAGCATAACTATCAACAACGTGCCCATTGCCAATATTAATCGCGAGTTCCTACGAAATCGAATTGGCAACATGTTGCATCAAGATTTATTGGTCAATGCTTCCTTGCTGGAAAACATCAGTTTAGGTAGGTCGTATGTGAGTTTTGGTGAAATTCAATCCTTATGTGATCAACTAAAACTAACGCATCAAATTCAGCAGCTCAAAGAAGGATATGATACCTTACTGAACCCAGAAGGCCATTTTTTACCGAAAGATTGCATCCGTAAAATATTGATTGCCAGGGCCCTGGTAGGAAGGCCAAAACTTATCTTACTTGAAGAGCCCCTTCACGACATCCGCCAAGACGAACGCTCTTTGATTTTGTCCATCTTAACATCGCTACAAGACACGACGCTTTTGGTGCAAACAGAAGACCCAGAAGTTCTTCGAAGCATGAAAAGACATCTGATCATCCAAGACGGTAAAATGGTTAATAACGCATAGTATGTTGAATAGTTCTCCCGATAATACCCATCATTTTGATAACCAGCATTACGTTTCTTATCAAGAAGTCGTTAAGGAAAGTTCTTCCAAACGCTTGCGCTATTCCTTGTATATTATCGGCGCATTTACCCTGATCATCATGTTACTGCCATGGACGCAGAACATTCGTTCCAATGGAGAAATAACAACACTCAGACCCGAACAACGCCCACAAACTATCAATTCCATTATCGGAGGCAAAATCGAGAGATGGTATGTAAAAGACGGTGATTTAGTCAAAAAAGGCGACACCATCGTGGTTATTTCCGAGATAAAAGACGGATACTTCGATCCTAAGCTCATTGAACGAACTCAAAACCAGATATCCAATAAGGAGCAAAGCGTTATTTCGTATGAAAAAAAGGTGAATGCCTTAGATCAACGCATTGATGCCTTGATTGAAAACTCGAAATTAAAAGTCCAACAAGCAAAAATCAAGTACAAACAAGCGCGCTTAAAAATTACAAGCGACAGCATTGAATTCGAAGCAGCAGAAACCAATTATGGAATTGCCAAAGATCAGTTAATTCGTTTCGAAAAATTGCTCAAAGCGGGGTTAAAGTCGGAAACCGAAGTGGAGACACGGAGAATGGCCATGCAACGTGCTCAAGCGAGCATGATATCCGCACAGCAAAAATTGTTACAAAGTCGGAACGATTTAATCGATGCCAAAGTGGAGGTCAATTCAACAGAAACCAAATTTCGCGACGAAATTGCAAAGGCCGAATCCGAAAAGATGTCGGCCATGACGGACATGTACAATGCCGAAGTTGAAGTAACCAAACTCCAAAGCCAAGTATCTGGATATAGCATTCGAAGCGGTAATTACACCATCACCGCGCCGCAAGACGGTTATGTGACTAAAATCCTAAGCAGCGGTATCGGTGAAACCATCAAAGACGGGCAGGAAATTGCTACGGTTATGCCCTCTGTTTATGATCTTGCGGTTGCAATGTACATCCGTCCGATGGATTATCCCCTGTTAAAGAAAGGACAGAAAGTACGTATGCAATTCGATGGTTGGCCCGCTATTGTATTTTCAGGTTGGCCCAACAACAGTTACGGGACGTTTGGAGGTACGGTTTTCGCAATTGATAATTTCACCTCCGAAAATGGGATGTTTCGAATTTTAATTTCACCGGATACCATAGATCATCCTTGGCCAAACGCGCTAAGAGTCGGTGGAGGTGTTAATGCCATGATATTACTCAACGATGTCCCCATTGGTTATGAGATTTGGAGAAATATTAACGGTTTCCC
>JBJTXE010000121.1:0-3149 GCA_046082075.1 Bacteroidota bacterium | reverse complement strand
CCATAGGACATGTTCCATTAGCCCAAAAAGACTCAATATATGCCGCGTATAAATCCGCGTTGGATGAGGCCTATAAGGCCCTTAAGTTGAATCAACACGAAAAGGAACAATGGGACTTTAAAGCCAAAGTGGATGAAATAGTGAGCTCGCCTGATAAAGCTCGTCTCCTACAAAAAGAACGAGCAGATTTAAGAAAGAACATTGAACGATTAGAACAAGAAATCAATCGAATGGAAACCAATTTGGCATTTTTTGCTCGTTCAAAAGGAGCCGATGCTTTGAGGTCTGAAGTTTCCGGTAAAGTCAAAGTAATTCAAGAGCAAATCACAGGCTTTAAGCAAAAGCTAAAACTATTGCCGAATGAATAGAATTACCAATTCCTTTATTTTGGTGCTCTTTATCCCTATAATGGCCTTAACTATTTTTGTGGCTTTTGATTTGCCTTTGGGGATTTTTAAAACAACGGGTTCTCAACTGCCGTACAGGCAGGAAGTGATGCTCGGGTTAAGTATTTTAGTCGCCATCCTTTTTATTAACCGAAGCGTAAAGCGTTGGATGGGACTTTACACGGTTGCTCAAAAAAGCCGTTTTGTGTTTCGTTCAGCTTTGTCGTCAGAACGAAAAAAACGCGTCGTTGTCTATGGGATTTTGGAGTCTTTTGTGTATGGATTTTTAAGTTACAGCCTCTGGACCTTAACGCCTGAAGCGCTGCCAAGCGCTTTGGTCTTTCTTTTATTTAGCATCGAAGGATTTGTTTTTGTGAGTTTGGGGTCAAAGTATTATGCCACAGGTTTAAGCAGTAAAGCCATTATCGTTGCCGATAGGGAAGTAGTGGTCGTTTATTATAATGGCCTCAGAAAAGTAAGTATCGGTCAGCAAACACTTTATTTTGACTACATCGAATCGCTGCAATTGAGTTTCCCGATTGATGTAATTCCTTCAGATCAACGGCAGGCTTTTGTGGCCAATTTAGAAACCGTGGTAGATGCTAAAAAAGTTCTGATACACAACCTCGGTTCATGGAAGAAGTAAAAATTCTGATTATCGAAGACGATGCTTCCTTTGCGTTGTTGTTGCAGAACCAGCTTTCGATGTTGGGTTATAGTCCGTACGATTTGGTGAACATTGACAATTTAGCAGAGGCGGAGGAGATTAAGGATGAATTTGAACCCGATGTCATTTTATTGGACTTAAATATTCGTGATTCGTCGGGAATTGAAACCTATGAAAAGATAAGTTCTGTATTTAAAGAAGCCCCCATCGTGGTGCTTTCGGGGATGGATGACCGGAATTTGGCCATGCGCATTGTGGCAAAAGGAGCCCAAGATTATTTGTTGAAGAATGAGATTAATGGCGGTGCTTTGGATAAAACCATTAAGTATGGTATGCTTCGTAAGACCTTTCAAGTTAAACTGTCGGAGTCCGAAAGAAAGTACAAAGACCTGTTTTACAATTCCCCCCAACCCATGCTTCAATTGGTGGATTCAAGTAAAGAAATAACTTATTGCAACCAAGCCGCTATAAAGCTCTTTGATGCGGAAAATGTCGCGGACTTAATAGGTTCAACCCTCATGCAATTTTTGAAGTCCGATCCTATCAAGTATTCGAATGAATGGATCGTTGATTCTTCGAACGAACTTCAAGTTTTACATACCCTCAAGAATGGTATTAGAACCGTTCAAGTAACCTTGAATCCCTTACAAGAGGAAAAAGATGCGGTGATTTGTTTAATCGTCGATAAAACTGAGGAACAGGCCTTTGAGCAAAAAAAATACGATATCATTGCCCAAGCAGAGGAAGGCGAAAAAAAGAAAATTGCCCGTGAATTGCACGACGGTATAGGACAACAGTTGGTCTTGTTAAACTTATTGCTTCAAAACGTGGAAGCCAAGGAGGAAGACCAATCCTCCATGGAAAACATCCGCCAGCTTTTGCAAAGTTCTATCCAAGAACTTCGAGAATTGGCGTACAACCTTCTTCCTCCTGCTTTGGATAAAGGATTTGTCAACGCTTTAGACCGTTTCGCTCACCGAATTAATTCCTTAGGTTCCGTAGTTTTAAATTTAAACCTGAGCTCTGCCTTAACAGAAGACAGTTTCATGAACGTTGATAGTTTCAATTTGTACCGCATCGTTCAAGAAGTGCTAAACAATGCGTTGAAACACTCTAAGGCTACGCAAATTGATATTTACGTTGAGGTACAAAACGAACATATCGTGATTCGAATTATCGATAATGGCGTTGGGTTTGATGCTAATGAGGTAAACGAAGGATTGGGACTTCAGAACATTAAGTATCGAATGAAAATGGCGGGGATTCGCGGGGAGCTTACCAGCGAACCCGGTAAAGGGGTTGAAGTGGTATTAACGGTTGCACGGTGAAAATCTTAGTGATTCGGTTAAGCGCTATCGGTGACGTATTGCTTACGTTTCCGGTACTTTTAGGAATAAAAGAAAAATATCCTGAAGCTGAAATCCATTTTTTAACGAAAGAAGAGCAACTTCCGTTGCTGCAATTGTTGCCATTTGAGGTAAAAGGTGTAGCGCTCCAAAGTTCTATCTGGGCAACGGCCAGACGCCTAAAAAATCAAAGATTCGACCAAATAATAGACCTTCATAACAACCTTCGAACATTGCTTTTACAATGGAGCATGTTTCGATTTCAGTGGAGTAGGGTGAAAAAGCATAATGCCACCAAATGGAGGATGACCTATTTTAAAACGAACAACCTTTGGGTTCCTTCCATCGTTGAACGCTATGCTGCAGCGGCAAAGGTCGAACTTACGAGAACGCCCATGGTATTAAACCTAGAACAAGCTGCTCCGTTTTCTTTGCCCGATGCTTACGCCGTTTGGGTGCTCGGCGCAAAGTTTAAAACCAAACAATTCCCCTTGGAAAAGATCCGTGAAACGCTTGCGCTTTGCGCTGTTCCTATCGTTCTGCTCGGTGGGAAGGAAGAATTAACCATGGCAAGTACCCTTTCACAGGAATTTCCTTGGATTATAAACATCGTCGGTAAAACGGATTTTTTTCAAGCTGCTTCCGTGCTTAGCCAGGCAAAACTGGTTGTCACCAACGATACAGGCCTAATGCATTTGGCCTCATTTTACAATCCTCCGATGCTATGCCTCTGGGGAAATACGGTGCCGG
>JBJTXE010000120.1:0-5643 GCA_046082075.1 Bacteroidota bacterium | reverse complement strand
TGATTTTAATGGAGGGTCAACCTCAAGCATTCGCTCAAGGACAGATTACCCTTCAGCCTCCATCCTTTTTCTAAGGTTTTGCCCCATTTCGTTGAACAATGCGGTCAAGGGATTCTTGGCTAGCATTGCCACCATGGCAGGTGCATCTCCGTTAAAACGTAAGAATCCTTCGATTCCCGAAGGTAGAGGTTGAAGGACGATTTGCAATGAAAAAGGGAAGGGGGCTTTAGGTCCACTTTTGTAGAGAATTCCTTCTTCGTTCTGACCATCAAAAAGTAAAGGGATTACAATTCCTCCCTGTACCTTGAATTCGCAACCCTGCTCATCTGCCTTAAAATCGGTGATCCGTTCTTGCGGTAATAAATGTTGGATATTTTGCGGATTACTTAAAAATCCTTGCACCTTTTCCAAAGAACTCTGCACTACAAGGGTATTGCTCTGGATAATCATACTTCAGATGTCCAGGAAGACGGAAGTTCTCGCCATTTTTTCAAAGCATCCAAATCCGTTTCGCGAATGTACTCCAAAGCTAATGCTTGTTCAATGAGATGGTCATAATCGGACAGGGTAATAAAAGGACATGACGCCTCATCAAAAGCTATCTGAGCTTGATCAAATCCGTAAGAAAAAATGGCAACTAATCCGCGTACTTGTAGTCCTGCCTCCTTCAACGCTTTAACGCCAAGCAGGCTGCTACCTCCCGTGGATATTAAATCTTCAACAACTACGACTTTTTGTCCAGCTTCATAACTACCCTCGATGAGGTTCCCAAGACCGTGCTCTTTAACGTTACTCCTAACATAAATGAAAGGGATACCTAGCTCCTGAGCTACAAGGACGCCTTGAGGTATTCCACCGGTGGCAATTCCAGCAATGACATCGGGCTTGCCGTATTCTTTATCAATAATTTCGGAAAACTTCTGACGGATAAATGTCCGCACCATCGGAAAAGAAAGCGTTTTGCGGTTGTCACAGTAGATTGGAGATTTCCAACCTGATGCCCATGTAAAAGGATTTTCTGGTTGTAATTTAACGGCTTTTATTTTTAATAACTCACCCGCAATGCGCATTGCGCTATCTTTGTCGTAGACCATGGTACAAAAGTATTTTGTTTTTACCGAAAATAAATGCCTCGTTTTTTCGAGTTATCAACAAGACTCGGGGAAAGAGGGTTGGAAGAAAAAAGAGCTCAATTCAGAAAAATTTTGGGAATTCATTCATCTTCAACCCCATGACGAAATTTTAATGCCATTTTCATTGGCTTACTTTTGCAAAGCTTTTAAAAAGGTTACAGCGGCTGGAGGACTTGTTTTTTATGAAAATCATTTGCTAATGATTTACCGAAATGAGAAATGGGATCTACCAAAAGGTTGGATGGAATCCGGTGAATTTCCGATGCAAACAGCGCTTCGTGAAGTTCGAGAGGAATGCGGTCAAATCGAGCTTACCATTAGAGCTAACCCACCGATTAATACTTTTCATTTGTACAAAATGAAAGGAAAATTCATCCTCAAAGAAACCCATTGGTTTGAAATGAGTGCGTCGAGCAACCATCGGTTATATCCACAACACAATGAGGGAATTAGTAAGGTAGAGTTTGTTCCATTTGAAAAAGTAAGCGGAAAATTAGACAACAGCTATCCCCTCATTCGTTGGATTTGGGAGTCTTACAAGGGGCAAAATCAATTAAATGGTTAGTTTTGTGTAAAATTCCTGAACCATGAAATCATTGCTATTCTTTGTTTGGCTTTTTATTCCGCTTGCGCTTTTTAGCCAAAAAGCAGCGAAACCTGCTTTGGCATTTGATGTTGTAGAAATTGTTCGTCAAGATATTCCATACGATTCAAAAGAACTGTTTGTGTTTACTTTTAAAAATAAAGGTAAAAACCCCCTTTCCATAAAATCCGTTCAAACGAGTTGCGGTTGCACAACAGCGGACAAACCTACCGACCCTGTTGCGAAAAAAGGGAAAGGTCAAATCAGCGTTTCGTATGATACAAAACGCGTAGGTGAATTTGTTAAGTCCATAACTGTTACACCTGACCTCGGTGATCCTATTGTCTTAACCATTCGAGGAAACGTGCTTCCTGAAAAACAATAACTTACGCTTTTGCAATCTTTTAAAATTATTCGTGTCTTTCTATGGAACTGCCCAAAACATTTAATCCAGAACCCATCGAGCAAAAATGGTATAACCATTGGATAGAAAAACAGTATTTTCGATCGATTCCCGATGAACGAGAGCCCTACACCGTTGTAATTCCTCCGCCAAATGTTACCGGAGTTTTACACATGGGGCATATGCTCAACAATACCCTGCAAGATGTTTTGGTTCGAAGAGCGCGAATGCTTGGAAAAAATGCTTGTTGGGTTCCCGGAACGGATCACGCCTCCATCGCAACTGAGGCAAAGGTGGTGCAAAAGTTAAAGTTAGAAGGAATTCAAAAAGCGGATTTGACGCGAGAAGAATTTTTAGAACATGCATTCGCTTGGAAGGATAAACATGGAGGAATCATCCTGGAGCAATTAAAAAAATTAGGAGCCTCTTGCGATTGGGATCGAACCCATTTTACCATGGATGAACAGTATTCGCAATCGGTACTTCAAGTGTTTGTTGATCTTTATGAAAAAGGAAAAATATACCGCGGTGTGCGCATGGTAAATTGGGATCCCGAGGCCTTAACTGCAGTATCCGACGAAGAAGTAATGTACAAGGAGGTTAATTCTCGCCTCTATTTTGTCCGCTATAAAGTGGAAGGTTCAGAAGATGATTGGTTGACAGTGGCTACAACGCGTCCCGAAACGATTCTCGGCGATACGGCTGTCTGCGTGAACCCCAACGATTTGCGGTACGCTAACGCCGTTGGAAAAAGCGTTCAAGTGCCATTAAGCGGACGTTGGGTTCCTGTTATTGCCGATGCTTATGTTGATCCTGATTTTGGAACAGGCTGTTTAAAAGTAACGCCAGCCCATGACATCAACGATTATAGCTTAGGTAAAACACATAATTTGGAAAGCATCGAGCTATTCAATGATAACGGAACACTCAACCATAACGGACTACACTATCAAGGCCTAGATCGATTCGAGGTGCGCAAGCAAATAGCCAATGAACTTCAGGAGAAAGGGTATTTGGTAAAAACAGAGGATCATTTGAATAAAATTGGATATTCCGAAAGAACGAATGCGGTGATAGAACCAAAACTTTCCATGCAATGGTTTCTTTCCATGAACGAATTATCCAAGCCGGCGTTGGATAATGTGATGAACGATACCATTAAATTTTACCCAGATAAATTTAAAAATACCTACCGCCATTGGATGGAAAACATTAAAGATTGGTGTATTTCACGTCAATTGTGGTGGGGACATCAAATTCCCGCTTGGTATTTTGGACACGGGGCAAATGATTATGTCGTGGCATTGAACGCAGAAGAAGCCGTCAAGAAAGCCAGCGAAATATTGGGAAGACCATTGAAAATAGAAGAACTACGGCAAGACCAAGACGTTCTCGACACATGGTTTTCAAGTTGGCTTTGGCCAATTTCCGTTTTCAACGGACTTACGCATCCTAAAAATCCAGAAATTTCCTATTATTATCCGACCAACGACTTGGTTACGGCCCCTGAAATCATGTTTTTTTGGGTAGCTAGAATGATCGTTGCTGGGTATGAATATTTAGGTGATTTACCTTTTCGCAACGTTTATTTTACGGGTATCGTTCGGGATAAATTAGGACGAAAAATGTCGAAATCTTTAGGGAATTCTCCAGACCCTATCGATTTAATTCGTCAATTCGGCGCAGACGGTGTACGGATGGGGGTGTTGATTTCATCTCCCGCAGGAAATGATTTGCCTTTTGATACCTCTCAATGCGAACAAGGGAGAAATTTTGCGAATAAAATTTGGAATGCTTTTAGGTTAATTTCGGGTTGGGAAGTTCGGGAATTTGAACAGCCTGACCATTCGAAAGCAGCGATTGATTGGTTTCAAGCAAGAATCGATGTTTCCCTGCAAGTAATCAATGATTTATTTGATAAGTTTAGGATTTCTGAAGCGTTGATGGAATCCTATAAATTGGTGTGGGATGATTTCTGCTCTTGGTATTTGGAGATGATTAAGCCCGGTTTTGAACAACCTGTCGATGGTAAAACCAAAGAGATTACGCTTGCTTTTTTTGAGCGCTTGATGCAGATTTTGCATCCCTTCATGCCTTTCGTAACGGAAGAAATTTGGCATGCTTTGCGCAATCGTGCCGAAGGGGAGGATGTGGTTATCAGTGCCTGGCCAAAAGCTAGCACACCGGATGCTTCAATGTTGGAACGGATGCACACAACCTTCGAAGTGGTCACCGGTGTTCGCAATTTTAGAAAGGAACAATCCATAGCGAATAAAGTGAAATTGTCCCTTCATTACGTCGGAGATTTCGGTAATATAATCCCCTCAGTAGTAACCAAAATGGCTAATTTACTCTCGTTTTCCGGGACCGACACCCCTCCGACAGGGGCGCATTGTTTTATGGTTCAAGGGGTCGAGTACTTTATTCCTTTTGGTGAAATGGTGGATGTTGAGGCGGAAAAAGAAAAAATCAATGCGGAACTGGTTTATTTGCAGGGATTTCTTGATGCAGTCCAAGCGAAACTTAAAAACGAGCGTTTTGTGAATTCTGCCCCAAAACCGGTAATCGACAATGAACTCAAAAAGGAATCAGATACTTTGCAGAAAATCGCCCTTCTGAACGATCGCCTAACCCGTTTGAATTAACCTGATATAAACTCGAATTCTACGCGTCGATTCCGTTGTTTGCCCCGTTCGTTTTCATTGGTTTCTACCGGGTTGGTTTCTCCTTGAAATTCAAATAACATGCGGTCAGGTGCAATGCCAAGGTCTTTTAGGTGCTGAAAAATGGCATTCGCACGGTTCTTGGATAGTTCCAAATTATATTCATTACTTCCATCCGCATCGGTATGCCCAATGATTTTCAAACGCAAATCACTATTGCTCTGGAGGATGCGCGTGAGGTTTTTTAAAAAAGGAACATAACTGCTATCGATTTCATAACGGTCAACCTCAAAATAGATGGCTTTGAATTGAAACCTTTTTAACTCTTTGATGCGCTTGGTTTTGGCCGGCACTCCGAGTTTGATTCGATACATCATAGCCTGAGAGTTGAGTGCAGATAGCATTGATTCACCCCCAAGTATATAGGGTGTTTCGTCCCATTCTAACATGATACGAAAGCGGTTAATAGCATTTCCCGGAGAATTCAAGGTTCCCAAAACATATTCGCTGGAGTCGTCGTAGTGAAAGGTAAAATCAAAAGGAAGACTCCCAAATCCCTTGGTTTCACTTTGCGGCTTCAAGGCTGAACTAAGTTTAAAATCTTTCTTTTTTTTGTAGTCTCCTGACACCTCATATTGACAATAACCGTTTGGAGTTTCTATGCGAAAAACACCCGTGGCATGGCCGTTAATGCCTTTGATTTGCAACAATGCGGGATGACTTTTCATGAGAAGGGAGTCGGTAATGATTCCACTCCAATTGCCCGAGAGTTTAAAAGACTGTCCATAAATTAGACTGCAACAACAAAAAAGTACCAATAAGGCAATTCGCATATTGCGTAAACGTAATTAAACTTTTTTG
>JBJTXE010000119.1:0-5960 GCA_046082075.1 Bacteroidota bacterium | reverse complement strand
TACCAATACTGAAATCGATGAGGTTTACGATGCCGTAGATGATGGATGTCCCATTGAAATAAAACCATGAAAAAGATCCTTCCTTTACTAATTGCCCTAGTTGCCATACTACTCCTTTGGATTTTCTTGGGTGAAGAAGACCCCCTAACTAGATGGATTATTACCTTTGACAGATGAAATACCCCGTTTTCCTCTTTAGTTTTTTATTCTCCGTTTCCTTTTGCGCCCAAAAAAACCAAAAACCCTTTTCCGGAGAATTGCTTTTTTCAGCCGTTCGCGTTATCCCCAAAGATTCCGTCAGAGAAAGCGTTCTGCTGTATGCTAAAGACAGCCTCGTAAAAGTCATTACCTTTTCCACCCAAATGGGTAAACAAGAATTAATTAAACACCTCGGGGTTGAGCGCTCCTACCTTCTCTTAGAAACCTCAAAAGGAAAATTTGCCGTCAAGACGGATTTCAGCAAGTTCCAAGACACCACCCTGCACTACACCTTTAAGAAAAAAAGAGGATCAAAAAAAATATGCGGTATTAAAGCAAAAAAACTGTTGGTCACTTTTAAAGACATCGATAAAACGTTTGAATTTTATTACTTCAAGAAAGTTGCGGCACAATACGGAAGCGCTTTTACTTCTTTTCCAGGCCTTGTCGTAGAATATTATCTACCCACCACACAAGGCGTTTACCATTACACCTTGAGTGAATTTACCCCCAAAGATCCCCCTTTGACCTTGTTCATGGTTCCGGAGGGCTTCAAACGGGTCACCTTGGATGAATTCATGGAAGACATGACCCGTCCCTAAGGTTATTCAACACCGCTTTGTGTAAAGAAAACGCACGATTCACCTAAAGCCTCGTAACGCTTTGTGTACTTTCGTATTTTACCGAATTACATGCGCGATAACGAATTCACCCCTTTTGAAGCCGACGAACCCGAATACGTGAGCAGCGGTCCATCGCGAAAAAAGGAGCATGAAGCCCCGAAAGAAAAACCAAAAGACAAGCCCGCTAAACCCAAAAAAGATTCCTCCGATAAGGAAAATGCAACGCTGGCCTTTTTTAAATCGCGACGCTTTATAGTTTCTGTCGGTTTATTCATGTGCCTCTTCTCCGTTTTTGTACTCTTTGCCTGCCTTTCGTATTTCTTAACATGGAAAGCAGACCAAGATTCCGTGACAGGATATTCGTTTTTTGAGTACTTCTTTTCCAATTCCATCGCTGCTCCCGACAATTGGCTCGGTAAATTTGGCGCCTGGTTCAGCCACCAACTTATTTACAACACCTTCGGCATACCGTCCATTGGCCTGTGCTTGATCGGTTTCATTGCAGGGTTTAAATGGGTCAGTAAATGGGAATTACTTCCCTTCGGGAAAACTGCGTTAATTACCCTCTCCTTCATGCTTTGGGGTTCCATTTTTCTTGGTTTTTTTAATTCTTACGTCAATTTTGCTGGAGGTAATTTTGGATTTTTCGTCAACGAATGGCTTTGCTTAACGATTGGCTCCGTACCCACAGTGCTTTTCGACCTCATACTACTCGTTGCCATTACCACGCTTTTATTTAATCCCGATTATTCAGCCTTGTGGGCCAAAATCCAGCCTAAAAACCTTAAAGGCGATTACTTTGACCTCGACGAAGAGGAAGAAGAAGAAAATCCCTACCAATCGATGGAGGTAGTCAATTCCATCAAAGAAAATGAATTAAGGGAAGAGCAAATTTCCAAGCCTGTAGAATTCGACAATAGCCTGCAAGACGATTTTGAAGAATTGGAAACCCCCATAACGGTTACTTCGGATCCGGAATTTGAAATTGAAGAAATCGAAGAAGTTGTGCCAGCTGCATCAACCACCCAGGAAGAAGAAGAACTTCCTTATGATCCTACGGATTCTATGGGCTTGTACGACCCCACCAAAGATTTAGAATCCTACCAATTACCTCCGATTGAATTGCTCAAAGAATACGGAGGAAGCGGAGGATCTTCGGTAACGAAAGAGGAACTCGAAAGCAATAAAGACCGCATCGTTGAAACGCTTTCCCATTACAAAATCGATATTGCCAAGATCAAAGCAACTGTGGGGCCCACGGTGACGCTGTACGAAATTATTCCTGCACCAGGGGTTCGTATTGCGAAAATTAAAAACCTGGAAGACGACATCGCGTTGAGCTTATCCGCCCTGGGCATTCGAATCATTGCCCCCATTCCAGGAAAAGGAACTATCGGTATTGAAGTTCCCAACTCAAAACCAGAAATGGTCAGCATGCGCTCGCTTATCGCTTCAGAGAAATTTCAAAATTTCGACGGTGAATTGCCCATCGTCATGGGAAAAACCATCACCAACGAAACCTACACCTTCGACTTAACCAAAATGCCCCACCTTCTCGTGGCGGGTGCTACCGGTCAAGGTAAATCCGTAGGATTGAATGCTATTCTTGTTTCTTTACTCTATCGAAAACATCCTGCTCAAGTTAAATTTGTGTTGGTTGACCCCAAAAAAGTTGAACTTACCCTTTACAACAAAATTGAGCGGCACTTTCTAGCAAAACTTCCCAACGAAGAAGATGCAATTATCGTTGACACGTCGAAGGTAGTCAACACCTTGAATTCCTTATGCATTGAAATGGACGACCGCTACGAACTCTTGAAAAATGCGGGGGTCAGAACCATCAAAGAATACAATACCAAGTTCATCAACCGGAGGTTGAATCCTGAAAAAGGACACCGTTACCTCCCTTACATCATTGTGTTAATCGATGAGTTTGCCGACTTGATCATGACCGCGGGAAAAGAAGTCGAACACCCGATTGCGCGGATTGCACAACTTGCTCGAGCCATTGGTATTCACCTCATTGTTGCGACACAACGACCATCCGTGAATGTTATTACCGGTATGATTAAGGCGAATTTCCCCGCGCGTATTGCCTTTCGGGTTCTCTCAAAAATCGATTCAAGAACCATCTTGGACAGTTCAGGCGCCGATCAGCTCATTGGACGCGGAGACATGCTGGTTGCTACAGGTTCAGATATGATTCGTCTACAATGCGGATTCGTTGACACCCCAGAAGTCGAAGAAATCTGCGAATTCGTGGGCAACCAACGGGCCTATCCAAGCGCGTTTCTCCTGCCTGAATACGTACCAGAAGGGGGTGAAGGAGGAGGAGATTTTGAAATGGACGAAATTGACCCCATGTTTGTGGATTCAGCGCGAATTGTTGTGACCAACCAACAAGGTTCAGCGTCCTTGTTGCAGCGTAAACTGAAACTTGGCTACAACAGAGCGGGAAGAATTGTTGACCAACTCGAAGCTATGGGAATTATTGGTTCCTTTCAAGGTAGTAAAGCGCGTGAAGTACTGTTTTCGGATTTGGAGTCTTTGGACGAATTTCTTAGAACCAAAGGATTGCTTTAAATTTAGGGCTTCAATGCTTAATTTTAACGCACGCTTACTTCTATGAAATCCTTTTTATTTCTAGCGCTATTATCCATAAGTGGTGGTGTTTTTGCCCAACTCTTCCCTATTCCTGCTCCCTTAAATACGTATTATCATTCAGGCAATGATTTCTCGAGGCATCATGAAGTAGTCAGTTTTTTCGAAACACTTCAACGCTTGTATCCAAAACAAGTGAAGCTTCAAACCTACGGTTACACCAACGAAGGACGACCACTGATGCTGGTATTTTTGGCATCAGAAAAAAACCTCAACAACTTGGAAAACCTGCGAACCCAACACCTCTCGGGCGATAAATCCGAGCAAACTTCAATCGTTTGGTTGAGTTACAACGTCCACGGCAACGAAAGTTGTGGCACCGAAGCCGCCATGGAAACCGCCTATCGCCTTGTTACAACGGAATCTAACCTATTGGAAAAATCGCTGGTTATCATGGATCCTTGCCTCAATCCTGATGGACGCGACCGCTATGTAAATTACTTCAAGCAATACCACAACCAAAGCGGTCAGTTGCATGCGCAAAGTGCAGAACACGATGAAATCTGGCCGGGAGGGCGTCCCAACCATTACTTATTCGATTTGAACCGAGACTGGGCGTGGTTAACCCAAGTGGAGTCGCAACAGCGTCTAAAGGTCTACAATCAATGGTTACCCCATGTGCACGTGGACTTTCACGAACAAGGCATGAACGAACCCTACTACTTTCCACCCGCAGCAGAACCCTATCACGAAGTGATTACCGAATGGCAACGAACTTTTCAAACCTACATCGGAAAGCACCACGCGAAATATTTCGATAAAAACAATTGGCTCTACTTTTCCAAAGAGGTATTTGATCTTCTTTACCCATCTTACGGCGACACCTATCCCACATTTAATGGGGCGATAGGAATGACGTATGAACAAGGTGGGTCCGGAAGAGCGGGACTTGGAGTAATCACGGGCATTGGCGACACCCTCACCCTCAAGGAGCGTATCGAACACCATGTAATTGCCGGAATTTCAACGGTTGAAACCGCCAACGATTACCATCAAAAACTCATCGACGAATTTCAACAATACTATGCTCCGTCAAAAGAAAGTAAAGCTCAATCCTACGTATTAGACGGCAGCTCCCCCAACCTAGCATCCTTGCTTGATTTACTGGACCAACACCAGATAAAGTATAGCATTGCCAGTGAAAATGAATCAAACGATGTAAAAGGATTCGATTATTTCAAAAATTGCGAGAATACACGAAAAATACAAAAAAATGACGTGGTCATCCATACCAATCAAGCGAAAGGAAACCTCTTAAATGTGCTGTTCGAACAAAAGACGAAATTAAGCGATTCATTGACCTATGACATAACTGCTTGGTCCCTTCCATACGCCTTCGGAATTCCTTGTATCAAAAGTCAAAAGTT
The DNA here is from genome assembly GCA_046082075.1 of Bacteroidota bacterium. GTDB lineage: Bacteria > Bacteroidota > Bacteroidia > Flavobacteriales_D > Crocinitomicaceae > UBA952. Next base: position 1,111 of record JBJTXE010000119.1, on the reverse strand, counting down.
ATTGGTTCTTTCTGGGCAGGTAAAGAATACAGAGAACCAAATAACGCCGTCGAAGGAAGACCCCTATGCATACGCTATTCCATGGAACAACCTCAACAGCGTAAAAGTATTAAATGCTTTATTGGACAGCGGGATTCGGGTTTCCATGACCGAAAAAGAAATTACCACCGATGAAGGGGTTTTCCAACGGGGCACCCTTTTCGCACTGAAGGCTGAGAACCATGGAAAATCCTTGACGAAAATCGTTCCCGGCGTCTTAAGTCAATTCCAAAGTAAGGGTACAGCACTCCTTTCCGGTTGGGCCAATGGTGGAACCGACTTAGGCTCCTCGAGCATAAAAAGTGTGCAAAAACCAAGGGTAGGCGTATTATTCACGAATGAGAGCAGTTCCCTGTCCGTGGGTGAAATTTGGCATTTTTTGGACGTCCAATTAGGGGTGGAACATCAGTTACTTCGCGACGGTGAGGCCAATGCTTTTGCCATGAGTCAGTTAGACGTATTGTTTGTTCCGGAAGGGTACCGAAGCGAACAGAACGAAAGTTTAAAACAATGGATCAGCCAAGGAGGAACCTGCATTGTGATGGGTTCTGGGGCGGCGAATTTTATGGAGGCAGATTTCGGCATGAAGGTTACGGAAGAAACACCGCCGATTTTTTCGAGGGATTTGGGCAACTACGGCAACATGGAACGCTCAAGCATCAGTGAATCCATCATTGGAGCGATCTACCGATGCGAGATGGACACCACCCATCCGCTTTCTTTTGGTTACCAAGCACCCTATTTCACCCTAAGGCTTGCGGCCGATATTTATCCATTTCAAGGGGAAATCGTTCAGAAAATTCAAGACAAAAATGCTTGGATTGCAGGTTTTGCTGGTTACAAAGTAAAATACCAACAGCAAGGTGCCGCAACCGTTGGGAGCTACGCTATTGGTTCGGGAAAAATCGTATACTTTTTCGATAACCCACTTTTCAGAGGGTTTTGGAACAACGGCAAATTACAAGTGGCCAATGCTATATATTTCATGCGCTAAAGTATACCGCAGAATACCGCATTATTTGACTATCTTTGTGGCTATTAAACATATTCCATGAAGTTTTTTTCTATTGTT
>JBJTXE010000118.1:0-3823 GCA_046082075.1 Bacteroidota bacterium | reverse complement strand
TAGGAAGAACCCTTTTCGGAACCACGGTTTTAATGTTTGTCATCTACTTGATTCCAGGACTGTGGGGTGCTCCCTTAAAACTCATCAGCGGATTCCCTCCTCCCTTGGCTTACAGTGAATCACCTCAAGGGGTAGGAAGTTCTCAAGTCGCCCAGAGCCATTCCGACAACCCTGATATGCACCTAGGACCACAAAACCTTCAAGTATTTCATGATTTAGACAAAGCGAAAGCCTATGCCGAAAGGATGAACAAACCTCTTTTTGTCGATTTTACAGGGCATGCTTGTGTAAATTGCCGCAAAATGGAAGAAAAAGTATGGGGCGAACCGGGAATCATTGAATTGCTTCGGGATAAAATGGTCATTGTCTCCTTATATGTCGACGAAAAAACTGAGCTCCCGAAAGAGGAACAGGGAGTCAAAGAATACGCCCCAGGTAAAACTATGACCATTCGCGAAGTGGGACATAAATGGAGTTATTTACAAGCCACTCGATATAAGAGCAATACTCAACCCTATTATCGAATGATTGGTCAAGGCGACCACGACTTAGCCAACGGTTCTGCGGACTACGAACATCATGGAAATGCCGAGGATTTCAAGGCTTGGCTCGAGAAAGGAATTCAAGAATACCAGAAATAATCTCTTTACCAGAAAAACTAAATTGCTTTAATTGAAGTTCTTTTAATTTTTGAGGCAATTATGTTAATTTAGCAATAAACTTAACCAGCTTTTATGAAATACATTTACCTTTTACTTGCTTCCTTTGCGCTGCCCTTTATCACCCTTTGCCAATCGCAACTGTGTTATTTTGGTGGAGGACCTTCGAATGATCAAGCCCATTCCGTAGTCCAAGCTAACGATGGTTCCTATGTAATTGCAGGCCAAACGGCGAGCTTCGGAAACGGCGGTATTGATGTTTACCTCATGAAAACGACGCCCCTTGGGTCGGTATTATGGACCCGAACCGTTGGTGGTTCAGGAAATGATTATGGACGTTCCATTGTGAAAACCTTCGACGGAGGCTATGCCATTGCAGGAACTACCTCTTCCTTTGGTGCGGGATCGGACGATTTTTATTTAATTAAAACGGACGGGATGGGGACAGTTCAATGGACTAAAACCTACGGAGGCTCTGGCTCCGATCAAGCCTGGGAATTGGTGCAGACCCCCGACAGTGGATTTTGCATTGCTGGTCAAACCGCTTCCTTCGGTGCCTCTCCAAACGATTGCTATGTAGTAAGGACGGATGCGAACGGAAATCTAATTTGGGATAAAAAAGTGGGGGCAGCATCTCTAGCCGACATTGCATACTCCATTACCAATACGAACGACGGCGGATTTGCCATCGCAGGAACTGCATATACTTGGACCGGAAGCGCGAATTCATCCTCTAACGATTTTTACATTGTTAAACTCGATGCGAGTGGAAACATGGTTTGGTCGCGCCTGGTGCAAGATGCTAATGCCACTAAATATCCTGACTATGCGCGTTCTATTATACAAACAGCAGACGGTGGTTATATGATTGCAGGAGAGGCTGGACAGCCGAAAGTGAATGGCGGATATAATTGGCACTACCTTTTGGTTAAATTGGATGGGGCTGGGCAAGTTTCTTGGACGCGTTATTACGGAGGAACGCAAATCCCTAATTTCTCGACAGACGGCAGTGATTATGCTGAATCGGTTATTCAAATGAACAACGGCGACTATCTGGTTGGAGGATACACATTTTCCTTCAATTACAATTTTAACACGGCCCAACAAGTCGGTTTGGAGTATTATCTCGTGCGGGTGTCGGGTACCGGAGTCTTACTTGACACGAAGATTATAGGCACGGTAGAAAACGATCTGGGAAAATGCTTGATTAAAACCTCTGACGGAGGTTATTTAGTTGCCGGTTATGCGCAAGAAAAAGTGGCAGGAACCTATCCCGATGAAATTTACATGGTAAAATTAGATTCTACGCTCAGCACTTGTTGCACGCTTAGAACCGGAGGTGCTGACCGCGGAACAGGCCCTACGAATACTACCCGTGGCAATAGTTCAACAGCAGGCGGTACCGCAGGAACGGGTGGTAGTTTTGGTTCGGGTGGAAGCACCACCATTATTTGCGGTTTGCCCGCATTAAACGCAAATTTCCAATCAACTTTGAATCAGTTGTGCCCCAATAACAATTGTGTCAACTTTACCGATTTATCAGGCGGCTCACCAAGTTCATGGTCCTGGTCTTTCCCCGGCGCAATCCCAGTCACTTCCAACCTTCAAAATCCTACAGGAATTTGTTATCCAACGCCCGGAAGTTATAACGTCACATTGATTGTTGGCAATGGTAATACCTCTGACACCCTTGTAATGGTTAACTTCATCAACTCTGCGGGCTCCCCAGCCATTCCGACCATCACCGCAAGCGGGCCAAGCACATTCTGCTCAGGTGACAGCGTGCTTTTAAGTTCGTCCTACCCCAATGGCAATTCATGGACGCCCACGGGCAATACTTCTCAAAGCTTTTATGCAACTTCCTCTGGTTCTTACACGGTGACTTATACCGATGCGAATGGATGCACGGCAACCTCGAATCCAATTACGCTTACCGTTAACCCCTTAACGCCCGCTCCTATAGTAAATCCACAAGGTCCATTAATCATTTGTGCAGACGGTGTAATCCAACTATATTCCAACACCTCGGGAGGTAATTTATGGAGTCCTAACGGAGAAACCACCGATACGATCATGGTGTATGCTCCAGGAAATTATTATGTCGTGAATTCGACGGGGCCATGTCCAAGTGTCGCTAGCAATATTGTGACGGTTAACTTAGGGGCCAACCCTAATCCTCCGGTAATATCCCTTACTGGCACTGACACGCTATACTGCTCCTCTGCTTCGAGTTACCAATGGTATTTGAATGGAAACCCCATCCAAGGCGCAACAGGTCAATTCTACGTTCCCTCCACAAATGGTTCATACAGCGTTTATGTTACCAACGAAGACGGTTGCGGAGCCACGGGAGAACCTTATGAATTCACCTTAAATGAACTAACTTACCTTGAGAGTACGGAATGGATTGTTTCTCCTAATCCTGCCAGCAATTTCTTAACTGTTATTTGGAAAAACAACTCACTTGCGAAAATTCAGATACTCGATATCCAAGGAAAATTGCTCATTTCACAAACGGGTATTTCCGGAAATGAGAACTTGGACATTTCCTCGCTTTCAGAGGGGATATATTGGGTGATGCTCGTTACGAATAAGGGAAATGTTCAACCCATTAAAATCATCGTTTCCCGTTAAAAGTTGCTACCTTTCCGAAAAAGTACTGAATGAAACTCTGCATTGCAGAAAAACCGAGTGTTGCTCGAGATTTAGCGAAAATTCTTGGTGCATCGACAAAAAAAGACGGGTATTTCGAAGGCAACGGTTATTGGGTCAGTTGGACCTTTGGTCATTTATGCACTTTGAAAGAACCCGAAGACTATAACCCTGTATGGAAACAGTGGCGAGTTGAAGATCTACCCATCGTTCCTGAATCCTTCGGCATTAAAGTGATTTCCAACGACGGCGTAAAAAAACAATTCCAAGTCATTAAACAACTCGTTGCCTCATGCGAAGAAGTCATTAATTGCGGAGATGCCGGACAAGAAGGAGAGCTGATTCAGCGCTGGGTATTGTTAAAGGCCAGTTGTAAAAAACCCGTAAAAAGACTCTGGATATCTTCGTTAACAGATGAAGCTATAAAAGAAGGTTTTTCAAAACTAAAAAACGCTTCAGAATTCGACAACCTGTTTGCGGCTGGTAATTCTAGGGCAATCGGCGACTGGATT
>JBJTXE010000117.1:0-3231 GCA_046082075.1 Bacteroidota bacterium | reverse complement strand
GAAATCGCCGTTACGCTGGTTGTTAAATGCTGCATAAACTACCTGAGCATTAAACCTGGAAGCAGTCAACATGTTGACCCGCGTTTGTTCGGGTACTCCGGGTACCGTAGTAACCTTCTTCCAATCTTTCCCATCATTCTGTGACATTTGCACCAATCCATCATCCGTACCTGCAAACAGCCATCCTTTCTTGATGGGCGATTCGTCCAAGGCAACAATATTTCCATACACCGTAGTTGACGCATTTTTCATCACTGCATCGATGCTCCAAACTTGACCCATTACCGGCAATTTATTGCGGTCAATTTGGCGCGTTAAATCAGGCGAAATTTCCGTCCAATCATCTCCACGGTTGGACGATTTGAACACTTTATTGGCCGCAAAATACAACGTAGAGGCATCGTGTTTTGACACGAGCAAGGGCGCATCCCAATTCCAACGGTACCCCGGCTGGTCTTTGCCTGGCATAGGTTGAATGGGTACTTTTTCCCCGCTCTGTTTGTCGTAACGAACGAGCCAACCATATTGTGCTTGGGCATAGGTAATGTTGGGATTACTCCAGTCGGTTGCTGATTCAAACCCGTCACCCCCGTTCGTAATGAACCAATCGGTATTTAGTATTCCGGAAACATTCGTGGTTCCTGAAGGCCCTCCCATCGAGTTGTTGTCTTGAGTACCACCATAAATGTTATAGAAAGGCGCATCGTTATCGGTAGCTACTTTGTAAAACTGGGTAATGGGAAGGTTATCGAAAAAACGCCATTCTTTAGCATGGCTGTACGTTTCGTAAATGCCTCCGTCGCAACCAACGATCCAATGATCGGTATTCGAAGGGTCAATCCAAATGGCATGATTGTCCACGTGCTTATGCGATTCGCCTGTGGGTTTAAAGGTCACACCGGCATCTTCCGAGTGATGCATGTAGGTATCCATGGCAAACACTTTTCGTTTGTTTAAGGGGTCACAAAATATTTCTTGTTAGTAATTTCCGCTGGTGGAAAAACCTCCTTGTTTGCTCCATGTTTCTCCGTAGTTGGTGCTCAAATACACTCCTCCTTTATCGTACCTTGCCTCAACGATTGCGTACACCCAACTGGGATCTGATGGAGCTACTGCCAAACCGACCCTTCCCATGTCGGATTTAGGCAAACCGTTCGAAATTTCTCGCCAAGTTTCTCCTCCGTCCGTGGATTTATAGACCGTTGATTCAGGTCCACCCCCTATGTAGGTCCATTCATGACGGCGACGCTGATGAGCAGAAGCGTACAGTACTTCCGGATTATTCGGGTCTATTTGAACTTCGGCAATTCCAGTTTCCTCTGAAACGAACAAGGTTCTTTTCCATGTTTTACCGCCGTCGATGGATTTATACACACCGCGTTCACCGCCCCGACTCCAAAGAGGACCATATGCTGCCACCCAAAGAATGTTCTCATTTCCCGGGTGAATAACGATGCTTCCAATGTGCTCGGATAATTTAAGGCCCATGTTCGTATATGAATTTCCACCATCAACGGATTTATAGACACCATCTCCGTAACTAACCGAACGCTGGTTGTTGTTTTCTCCAGTACCAACCCATACGACGTTCGGATTGGAAGGAGCCATTTCAACGCAAGCAATAGAATAACTTCCATAATGGTCGAATACAGGATTGAACGTTATGCCATGATTAGTCGTCAACCATACACCACCGCACGCTGCGGCTACTAACCATCGATCTTTATTCGATGGATGAATTGCAATGTCCGCTACCCTTCCTGAAGTCAATGCAGGACCCACCATCCTAAAATTGAGCGCTGCAACCGTGCTTTCATCATAAGGAAGTTTTTGAGCGTCTTTGGAATCCACTTTTTTTTGTGCCAACAAGACCGTATGAGCCAAAAAGACTCCAAGAATTACTTTTTTCATAAGTTAAAAAATGAAGAAAGCCCTTGAGACGGGCTTTCATGGAAACTTTCGATTAAACTTTCATGCCTCGAACAAAGCGATCTTTTCGTTTCACTTTCTCTAATTTTCTACGCGCAACACGAAGATAAGCAGACCTTGGACTTCCACGCAATACATCGATCTTATAGGTAACACCACCGTATTTAATTTTCGGGCCACCGGCTTGATTCCAATCCACGTTGAAATAATAACGTCTTGTTGCTTCATTTTTAGAATAAAAGGACAATACCCTTCCTTCTCCCGTTTCAAAACGAACGTTCATTTCTCCTTTGGGACCGTAAGAGTCAAAAACACAAGGAGTACCGGCTTGAATGATCACAGATTCTTTCTTCGTACTGGAATTGTTGATCAAGGTACCGTTGCTCGTGGTCGCTGAATTTTCGTTTTTTATCTCCTCGTCCATTACAATGGTATGGGAAATAAAGAATTGAACTTTACCCAATTTTTCATCGGTGTCAAGGCTGAACTCATCGCGGATTTGGTTGGTGAAAGGAACCTGCGTTGCACAGGAAGCTAAAACAGCAAAAAGGGGAGCGAACCAAAAAGAATATTTCATATTTTATAATTAGACTTCAAAGTTAATAATAATCAACCTAATTTGGATAAACGTGGAAAAAATGCAACATCTTTGTAATCATGAATTGGCTTTTCGCTGCATGCCTTGTGGTCCTAATTGCTTCTTGTAATTCAGAACCTAATTCGCCTCCGGTCGAGTATGAAACTTTCCGTCCAAAAAGCAAAGAGCCTGGACCATCGAAGCAACCATTAAAAGACAGTGTTAGCGTCGATCTAAGTTGTTTCAATCAGGACAGTGTAGCATTAGGCATATTGAAAGCACTTGCAATAGATACCGCCTATTTTTTAGACCGTTTTACTTCCCTGCACGACAGACAACATTGGAGGTTGAAAACAGCGAGTGATGAATATAGCTTTGGATCTTGGAGCTTTCGCGACAGCACCGCGCGAAAAAATGCGGTATTCAATTGGCTAGACCGATTTGGTGAGCGTGAAATTTCGGTCCCTTGGTTAAAACCAATCAATCTTGGCGCAAAATACTCGTTGATCCTCTTCAATGACCGATCGGTGATAGCCTTAACGGGTAGTACTAAACCTGCCATGAAGCAATGGCTCAACTATCAACGATTTAATTTTCCCAAGGATAGCGTGCGTTATGTTTTAACTAGCATCCCCAACAGAAAATGCCAGTGGCACAAAGCAATCAATCCTAAAAAAATGGTCCTATGCCAACCCTAAATCAACTCAACCGTTCGTATGCACGTG
>JBJTXE010000116.1:0-2510 GCA_046082075.1 Bacteroidota bacterium | reverse complement strand
GCTAAGGTTTCCAAAACCACCGTCATATCCTCGGTGTTGGTCCATTGTCCCCCCATAAAAACCTGAAAGAAAATGATGAAAAATGCGGTCAATCCTAGAACGGCTAAGCCTGCAACTCCAAGCCCCATAACGGTTCCGCCTCCAAACGAAATTTTAAGCGCTTGAGGAAGGCTAGTTCTTGCCGCCTGGGTTGTACGAACATTCGTTTTGGTCGCAATTTTCATCCCCATATTTCCCGCCAATGCTGAAAAAATGGCTCCAAAAATGAACGCAATAACAATCATCCAATGCGTCTTTACCCCCGGGATAAAGGTGATTCCGGCAAGCACGATGCTTGCAGCAATTACAAAAATTGCTAATAAACGATACTCTGCTTTCAAGAAGGCCAAGGCGCCTTCGTAGATATAATCGGAAATTTCTTTCATTTTTCCATCGCCTGCATCTTGTTTCAATACCCAAGCACGCTTCATGGCCATGAAAATCAAACCAACCAAAGCTAAAACGATTGGCACATAAATCATCATTGATTCCATTGTATAATAAATTTAATTTGTCGGCAAAAGTAGATTTTTCTCTTAAAGTGTGCAAATAACTAGGCTATTGCTTACTACTGAAATTTAGTCTTTTGAAATGATATCGAACAATTCGTCCAAATTCGGAGAAATAATGATTTCAATTCTTCGGTTTTTCGCTTTATCCACTGGGTCTACCGGTTGAAACTCGCTTCTTCCCGCAGCGATCAACTTTGCTGGGTTCATTTGCGAGTTGGCCAGCAGTATTTCTACCACCGAGGTTGCTCGCAAGACGGAAAGCTCCCAATTGTTTCTAGGAAACGATGCACTGTTCAACTTATCGGTATCCGTGTGTCCTTCGACTACAATTTCCAAATCTTTCTCATTTTCCAAGGCTTTACCTATTTGCTGAAGGGCCTTTTTTCCTTCGCTTTCCACCACAATACTTCCCGACTTGAACAACAGTTTGGCTTCCATACTGACATAGATTTTTCCATTCTTTTGTTCGACTTTCAACCCTTGGTTTTCGAATCCAATTAAGGCATCGGTCACTTTCTTTTTCAATAATTTTAAGGCATCTTCTTGGCGTTTCAACAAGTCCTCCAATTCGTTCACTCGTCGCTCTCGCTCCTCTAGGAGTTGTTGTTTGTTGCGCAATTCTGCTTCTAATCCGACCAAGTCTTCTGATTTTTTTTGTAGCTCCTTCGTTTTCTGCTCTAATTGCTTTTGCAATGCAGAGGTTTCCTTTTGGCCTGTGGATTTATACCGCTCAAATGTTTTGGTTAACTCATCGAGTTCCTTCATGGAATTACCCAGCTCCCTGGTAAGACTTCGTTTTGAATTACCTAGTCGAGCTGTGTCCAGTCGCAAGGCGGCAATGGTTTTATTGGCTGTATCCAACTTCGCCTGCAGAAGTTCTGATGTTGATTTAAAAAGTTCACTGCTCTCCTTGAATTTCGCTAATTCTTCGGTGCAAATACGTTGTTGCTCTTGTAAAGCCTTGAATTTCTTAGAGGAAACACAAGAAACAACTACGAGCATGGTGCACAATACGATGGATACTGACTTCATACGTAAAATTTATTCAAGCACAAATTTGATGGAATTTAGCCTGCGATTAGGAGCTTAAGGAGAGAGTTGTCAACAAAACATCTTTAATTAATCGTGTTTGTTCTTACTTTTGAACCTCATGAATCCTCAAAATTTCGATGCTCTGTTCGAGGGACTTGCTGCCATACTCGGAGCGGTGTACATCGTTTTGATTTCGAAAAAAATCAGGCTTGGTTGGTGCTTTGGTATTGCATCGTGCACCTTGCTCACGGCGATTTGTTTTCATCAAGAATACTACGGCCAAGGCATCATTCAAGCCCTTAACACCCTTATGGGTTTTTACGGGTGGTGGGCTTGGAATCGTCCAACACCAACTAGCTTTTTGTCCCCTTGGTTGTTGGTTGCTACCCTCGTTGTTTCTGTCATTACATGCCTAGGATCTTTTCTTTTCTTTACCCAAGAGCAATGGTCTTTCCATTTGGACCATACCGCCTTACTGCTTTCTTGTTTTGCAACCTACTTAACGGTACGAATGATCTATGAAAACTGGTATTTGTGGTTGGTAATCAACGTGCTAACCTGTATTACCGCCTTTCACCATGAAATGTATTATTTTGCAGGATTATCGGCAGTTTATTTGGGGCTTTCCTTCTACGGACTTTATCAATGGAAAAAATGAAACAAAGGTCCCTCAAGATTGCATTTACTGGACCTGAATGCTCTGGTAAAACCACCTTGGCACTATGGCTATCGGAGCAATTAGCCCTGCCATTTGTCGAAGAATATGCGCGTGAATATTTGTCCAACATGGCGCGCTATTCGTGGGAGGATGTACAGAACATTGGACGGCAACAATTTGCCATGAACCACGCTTCAATTCACTGCGTTTGCGATACCGAAATGACCGTCATTCGTATTTGGGAAAAGGTCAAGTATAACGGAATTTCT
>JBJTXE010000115.1:0-3233 GCA_046082075.1 Bacteroidota bacterium | reverse complement strand
GTTTGGGTAGTTTTTCACTAGCTCAGGATACCTTTTCCATTGTAGCGGCGGATTCGTCCACTCGAGAAGTTGGAAGTGCTGGGGCCTCTTGTGTCGATTTATTTACCTTTGGATACACGGATCCCAGTTTTTTAGGTGATTTGGTGCCGAATATGGGTGCAATAAACAGCCAAGCTTCCTATTTGCCCGCGAATCAAAACAATGCACGAACGCGCATGCTTGCCGGGGATTCGCCTTCGGCGATTGTCAATTGGCTCATGGCGAATGATGCTCAATCGAACCCGCAAGTACGTCAGTACGGAATCGTAGGTTTTAATGGCTTAACAACCAGTGCTTCAGGATTTACCGGCACGAATTGCATGAACTATAAAAACCACATAACGGGGAGCATTAACGGTATTTATTATTCGATTCAAGGGAATATTCTCTTGGGGCAAAACATCCTTGATTCTATGGAATTCATGTTTCGAAACGCAAGCGGCGATTTATCTTGTCGACTGATGGCAGCGCTGCAGGGTGCGAAGGTGGTTGGAGCGGATACCCGTTGTGCCGTTTATGGAACTTCCTCCCTGTTCGCCTTTCTGAAAGTAAGCCAGCCCACCGATACCTATAATAATCCCTCTTTTGAAATTGGGGTTCGAACCAGCGGCGGAACAAACATCGAACCCATTGATTCTCTTCAAACCTTGTTTAATGCCCAAAAAAATTGTGGGAATGCTAGCATACATTTACCATCTGGAGTCAACCCCATTAACATTTTCCCCAACCCCTCTTGTGGCGATTTCACCTTGAAATTACCTGCCGAATCAGGATCCATGTACGTGGTAGATATGTTGGGAAGGCTTATAGTCAAATCTAGCATTGAGGCAGGAATGACGTCTTTCTCCATCGATCAACCGGGAATCTACATGGTCACAGTTTCTACCAACCTGGGCACCTGGGTACAAAAGATTATGGTGAATGCGCCGTGAGATGGCGATAAACCACCCCCTTAATTGGCGAAAATCATAGACTTCCTTGCGATTTCTTTGCCATCCAACACCAGCGAATAATAGTAAACTCCTGTTTTTCCGTAGCCGTGCTGGTAAAATACTTCGTTGATTCCTGGATTTAACTCTATGTTGAATTGTTCCACCAGTTTACCGTTCATATCCCTGATTTGAATGTGTGCATTTTCATAGGTAATGGGCATGTTTACGGCGACACCAATGATGGTCACTTCATCAAAGGGATTTGGTCTATTTTGTAAAAGTTCTATGGGTTTTGATGCATTATCCGCAATTTCATCAACCGCTATTTGACTGTTTTGAATTAAAACCTCTTTCGAAAACAGGCTTTCCAATTGATGTTCATCGACCGCCGCTACACTGACGTAATAGGTGTTTGAAACGGGAGGATATATCGTATCGTAAAATCCTGTTATCGTATAAACTGAATCCCAATCGTTGGTGGTGGATCGGACTCCTACGCGGTAATTTGCGTAGTGCGATTCTTGGGTGATATGAATGATTATTCCGGGACCAGGAAGGGTGTTAGGTACCGTGAAATCGGGTTTATTGGGTCCGATAGCGGCGACAGCTGCCCCAACGCCATTGATGCAAGCATTGCGCGCTAAATAGTTAAAGTCAACAAAAAAGCTATCGATTACCCCGTCTAAATTGGTATCTACCCCAAGAATATCGGTTGAAGTATGTTGACGGTCCGTATACCCGGGGTCATTCGATGCGTCACCGTGTTCATTGGCTGAAGTGAATCGACTTGCAGCGAATCCATTTTGACGAAAAGGAATGTGGTCGCCGCCTCTTCCCGCTCTGTCCTCACTTGACATAATCGTGATGAGCATGGGTACCGTCACCAGGGGTTTTAATTCTTCTTGGTATTGTAACTTAACGAAACGAGCGAGTTGCTTGTGCACAGAATTAAATCCGCCGTAGGAAAAGATGCGTACTTGAGTTGAATCAACATCATTAAAACTGGGACAGGAGGGAGGAGAAGAGGTTTGTCCGCAAATTACTCCGCCAATGACATCATTATTAAGAACCGCCTTGATTGGAATATCCAATAGATTGCAATAATCAGCGAAAGCGTCAGCTCCGTAAAGACCCTGCTCTTCACCAATCGTAAGCATAAATACCAAGGTGTTTTTAAACGAACATGAACTCATGACTCTTGCAAGTTCGAGAACCAAGGCAGTTCCCGAAGCATTGTCCTCAATGCCTTGAGCTATACACAGGGTATCGCATTCGTTTTCGCACCGACTATCCATATGGCCTTCAATGACAATGACTTGATGATTGGAGGTATCGGTCCCGGGAAGTACAGCAAGAACATTTCGATGTTGCATAACGCCACAAATCGTCCTATCGAATTGAAAATAGGAGGGGATAAGGCGATTTTCAGCGGCGAGACTTAGGTGCTGAAATTTCTCAAAAGCCCAACGCCTTGCTGCACCAATTCCAAAGGACGTAGAAAGGGTGTCGGAAGCCGTGTTGCGGTTTTGAAACGTGGCCAACTTGAGGATGTATGATTTGAGAGAGTCTGCATTCACTTGGGCTTGAATCTGAGCAAAAATCTGGTCGTGGTTTGTTATGGCATTTTGCGAGGTGTAAAGTAAGGGATCATAATTTCCCTTTACAACCTGCTCAGCAACGGAGGAGGTGAATAGCGAATTAGTTTGAGCGTAACATACCGAAAGGCCAGTGGCTGAAAGAAGATTAATAACAAAAAGTATCGGAATAGCGATATTAAACGTTCGAGGTCGTGTCATTCAATTAAGTTCATGAGTGCGCCTTAAAAGTAATCATAAAATAGTAGTAATACCATGGCTTGTTTTTGCCTTTTTGCATCGCAATGGCAGGAAAAACAAAATGCCTATTCCAAAGGCCTTGGTTATTCACAGGTCAAACTTAGTTGATGAAATGAACTATTAATAATTATATTTATGCGTTGTTTGAAAAAGGGTAAGGCTGCACAACCACAAAAGACCTCATGCATCGCTTTCTAATCGTTCTCCTCGTAATTTTCTTTTAAAGCACTGTAAAGTAGAATTTGTGGAAGATTTATTTCCTACTTTTCAAATTGATAACTAACTTAGTATGAACATTTTGCAGCGCCGGTTAATTTTGAATTTAAAAGATATAAAAACAAAAAAACGTCGATTTATGATAAAATACCTCGTTCTTGCCTCGGTTCTGATTTTAAATAGCGGAAGAGTCTACTGCCAAGATTTTTTT
>JBJTXE010000114.1:0-2824 GCA_046082075.1 Bacteroidota bacterium | reverse complement strand
TGCAAAGGTAGGGAAATCTTATGAAAGTTCCTAAAAACACATAGCTTTGCCAAGACAAGCCATAGAATGACCCAACAAATAACAGCGGTTTCTGCCTTAGCATCCTTCCTTGATAAAGCAAAGTCCCAAGGCCAAACGGTTGGTTTCGTACCCACCATGGGGGCCTTGCATGAAGGACACCTTGCAATTGTCCGAAAGGCGCGTCAAGAAAACAACATCACGGTTGTGAGCATTTATGTGAACGAGCGCCAGTTCAATAATTCCGAAGATTTTATAAAATACCCCCGTCATGAAGAAAGCGACCTTTCTTTGTTGCAAGGGGAAGGGGTAGATGTCGTTTATTTTCCTCAAACAGCGCAACTTTTCACGCCGGAGTATTTACCGATTAATTTTTCTTTGAACGGATTGGATGAGCTTCTTGAGGGGGCATCCCGGCCAGGCCACTTTAAGGGGGTGGTTGAGGTGGTACACGCGCTCTTTAAGCATGTACAACCCACGAAAGCCTACTTTGGATTGAAGGATTTTCAGCAGGTGGCCGTTCTTCGCAAAATGGTCAAGGAGCTGCAATTACCGGTGGAATTAGTGGCGGTTCCTACGGTAAGGGGAGAAAACGGCTTGGCGTTAAGCAGCCGTAACCAAAGGCTCAGCGAAGAGCAACAGCAGGAGGCGCTTATCCTGTTTAAGACCTTATGCTTTTTGAAAGACCATTACCAGAAAAGACCCCTCAATGAGTTGTTGGCTCAAGCGAAAGCGAATATTCATCAAAGCTCTTTGAAGCTGGATTATTTGGAAATTGTAGACCCCGAAACCTTAATTTCGTTGCAGGAGCAGCAACCTCGGGCCTTGGCTTGTGTTGCTGCCTTTTGCGGTGAGGTACGTTTAATTGACAACATGCTTTTGATTGCCCAGTGAATTCAATTACTTTTGCCCTCTATAAACGCTAGGGGAAATGCAAATTCAAGTATTAAAATCTAAAATTCACCGTGTTACGGTGACCCAAGCCGACCTAAACTACATAGGAAGCATTACCATCGATGAACGGCTGATGAGTGCCGCGAATATTTTGGAAGGAGAAAAGGTACAGGTTGTGAACGTTAACAACGGAGAACGATTGGAAACCTATGTAATTAAAGGAGAAAAGGATTCCGGAACTATTTGTTTAAATGGTCCCGCTGCTCGTAAAGCAGCCGTTGGCGACATTGTCATCATCATCAGTTACGCTACCATGGATTTTGAAGCGGCGAAAACCTTTAAGCCCTTGTTAGTTTTCCCAAAAGAGTCCACCAATTTATTGATGCCGTGAAACGTTTAGAACACCTACAATCTAAAATTATTTCCATTGCTCAGGCCGCTCAAATGGCAGAAATTTACCGCCTAAGCCAACAAAAAGTGGTGTTTACCAACGGTTGTTTTGATTTGTTGCATTTAGGACATATAACCTATTTAGCACAAGCGGCAGGTTTGGGAAATAAATTGTTCGTAGCGGTCAATGACGATGCATCTGTTCGTGGCCTCGCCAAAGGGACTAATAGGCCCATTAACCCTGAATTCGCTCGAGCGATGGTGTTGGCCTCTTTAGGATTTGTGGATCACGTGCTCGTGTTTTCGGATCCCACGCCCCTCAAGGCGATTGAGGCGATTCAACCCGATTTCATCGTTAAAGGCGCAGATTACGACGCTTCTGTGAATGACAAGTCTGACAAGCGGTATATTGTTGGTAAAAACGAGGCGGTGGCTTGGGGAGGAATTGCACAAACCATTCCATTGGTTGAAGGATATTCAACGACCTTATTGCTTTCGAGGGGCTAAACGCTCTCGTTGAAATTCGAAAAGAAGTACAAATCCAACGAGCAAATCAAAATTGTAAAACAAGTCTTCTACCGGTATCGTAATGATACGCCAGCCTGAAAATTCTTGCTCGTTATACCACACCACGGGATTTTCCGTAGCGGCCCCCGTAAGTAAGCCATTCACCACCAAGAACGGAATCAAACAGATGAGGTAGGTCAACACGAATTGACTTAACCATTTTGGGGAAAGGATTACCAAAGAGAAAGCCAAAATTAAGGATAGGGTTACGGCGGTGTAGGGATACCATCCCATGGGGGTTTTGATTAACAGTATTGCTCCTAGTAGACCGAAAATCAAGAAAAAAAACTGATTCAAAAAAGCGTTGTTGCGAGGCGTGAAATATGCACCAACAACCTCGTAAATAAAAATGCAGTTATAGGGAACTACGGCAAAAAACAGTGCCTCTTCCAGCGGTAATTTCCCAAGGTATATACCTGCAACATACTCGGGATTAAACCCCCAAATCCCTTTGACGGTAAACCATTGGTCCCACACTAAAAACAACCCGGAAACAAGGATGAGTGGAGTAATTAATCGGGGAATGTTTTTATAGTAGGCTACCTTTTTGTCAAAGCTTAGGCATAGAGGACCCAAAAAAGAAAAAAGGAGGATGTACCCGTAATAGCTCATGTTTTAGTTTTTTGCGCTAACCAAGCCTTTTTCGCGTCGCGGTAAAAACGCGGTGGAACGAGCAGCATGCCAAAACAAGCCCCCTCTTCTTTATCCTGGTTCTTATGATGCACCTTGTGCGCTTTACGAATGGCATAGAAATAGGGGTGGTCGACATCGCGCAAAAATTTATACCGGCGATGAATGTAAACGTCGTGGATCAGGAAATAGGCAATACCGTACAAGGCAATGCCGAATCCCATCCATACGGTAGGGTAAAAATCATACATCATCCCCAGCATGATTCCTAACCAAGAAGGGACGGCATAAATCAGAAAAAAAACGTCGTTTTTTTCAAAAAAAC
>JBJTXE010000113.1:0-6519 GCA_046082075.1 Bacteroidota bacterium | reverse complement strand
GTACTCTTCGCTTGGTTTCCAAATCATCGGATTCATGGCAATTTTTGGTTATCTAGGTTTTAGACTTGATGAATATTTTTCATTCCGCACGCCAATTTTGACGACCTCTGGCTTACTCTTCGGAGTGATTGGCGCTATGATTTACCTCATTCGAAGCCTCACTAAAAACAATGAATAAGATAAAATTCATCGTCGGTTTTTGTTGGGTTTTAATGGCCTCTATTGTCCTTTGGGCCAGTTTCAGCGATGTTGGGATTTTCGTAACCTCTTTGAGTTTAAACGGCGGATTGTATGGGGTTTATGTTCTGCTTTTTTATAAGCCTTTCCGTCAGAAATCTCGGGATATCTTGCAACCTTCTTTGCTTTTAATTACCCTTCAAATGCTCATTTTTCTTACGGTGGCTGGTGTTTTTTGGTACGGGAAACTTCCTTTTCTCTACTTGTTTTGGGCCTTATTGGTGTTTATTGGTGTGCTCACAATTCAAGTGTGGGAACAAATCACTTTTTTAAAATCCGTTGAGAAATCGCAGGAATAAATAATGCAGTGATTCAAAACGATCAAACGAAAGGTTCTCGTATTTATCGTGAATATCATGATAGTTTTTGTTGGGTCCCATCGTGTACACAAAAAGGGAGGGTACTCCTTTCTCAGAAAACGGATAGTGGTCCGAATTAGCGGCTTTACCTCGCGATTTAACCACAGGAACGGCCGGAATAGACTTGTTGAGCTCAACTAATCGTTGATAATACGAAGGAAATACGGAACCATTTACTACCGTAATTCCTTCTTCCCCACTTCCTAAAATATCCAAATTTAATACCATAGAAATCTTTGTAAGGTCGATTATTCCCGCCTCCACGAACGCAAATGAGCCTTTTAATCCGATTTCTTCCCCGGCAAATGCAACAAACAGTACGGAGTGATTGTGCAAGGGTTTTTCATGTATTTCGCGGGCCAAGCTCAACAACATGGCCACCCCACTTGCGTTGTCATTCGCGCCGGGAAACATGGTTTTTTTTCCCATTTTACCTAGGTGATCGTAATGCGCGCTAACCACAATAAGGCTATCACTTGGGTTGATGGAGGGAACGAAGCCAAAACAGTTTTGCACCTTGTATTGACTCAGTATCGCTGCATCGACCTTGACCCTGAGTTTTTTTGGTGTACTTTTTTGTACCGTGTCGTACCACTGAAGATAAGGGAATTTAAAAGCTTGTTCAGCAACACTCCAGGTTAGTTTTTCACGTGTAACCTCGACCACAGGACGATCTATTTGGGCTATTTTCTCCAATTTAGACTTCACTAATTTCAAGCTATCCTTAGGAAACCCCTTCTCGGGAGCAAAAACAATAGCGCTATTGGACGGAGTTGCCTTGCTAAATCGATAGTTCATAATTTGGGAAGCGGACATTTTTTGTAAACGCAATACCCCATGGTATCCTGATGAACTCGGATGTACTATAAAGTCAATGCCCGGTCTTAGGGTATGCAGTCCTTGAATTAGGCGGCATGCCTTTGGAAAGGTATTTACATCAAAGGAAAATGATTGCTCGTAAGCTCCTTGAAACGGCTTGAGATTAAGACGTTTGAATTCGTCCAAAATAAAGGTGCCTGCCTTGTGACATCCGTTATTCACATATCCACGACCCTCGTATTCACGGGAACACAAAGTTTCCGTAATGTCGCGTGCGTAATTCAGTGTAGAAAAAGCCTCCTTTTGCTGTATTGCTTGCCCCAAAAAAATAGCAGGAAGTAGCAAAAGGCCTGTAAAATACTTACGCATATTTTGCAACAAGTTTCTCCATGAATCGGTTTAGGGTGCTAGTGTCAGCTTGGTCCCACCGAAAGGTTGACGCTAAAAATTCAAGCGTTGGTATGGTTTCTTCTAAGGATTTATACCCGTCGATTTGTTTAACAGCGGTTCCGAACGATTCACTAGAACCACCAAATAAGGCATTAATAAACGTAATTTTTTCTTTGAGGGAATAATTTCCGTTGAATGCGTCAATTTTCTCGTGTTTTCCTTTTGATTGAGTTATCAAAGTCATTAAATCGAAGGATGCACGAACTTCTTCGGGCGAAGACTCCTGTTGAAGCAAAACGGGCTCATCATCCATGGTTGTTTGATCGGCTACCGATGTTTCAATGGAATTGGGAGGCTCTTCTTCCATCGTTTCGGGTTCGCTGAGTACCGTCTCAAGGGCCTGCATGCTCTCGATGGCGTCGTTCTCAGGATTCGAGGACGGGGTATATCCGTTGCTTTGGATTCTTGGTTGTGGACCGAATCTTCTACGTTGATGGTGGTCGATTCTTCATCGCCCATTGGGCTGAGGTCCAAATCGAATTCTTGCCGTGGGCTTGGTTCTTCGGGGGAGGA
Source organism: Bacteroidota bacterium (assembly GCA_046082075.1). Classification (GTDB taxonomy): domain Bacteria; phylum Bacteroidota; class Bacteroidia; order Flavobacteriales_D; family Crocinitomicaceae; genus UBA952. Next base: position 4,141 of record JBJTXE010000113.1, on the reverse strand, counting down.
AAACAATCCCGCTTCATAGGCTTTGTAGCGAAGAATAATGAGTTTTTCCGTTATTTCTTGAGCGGTTTTTATGGCGTGGTCTAATCGTTGAACATCTGCCTCTCCATGGGTAAATGCCTTTACATCTTCATTCAACAGTTTCGTTAGTTCCTCGATCATGGTATAAAATTTTTGTAATTTGGACAAAAATAGAAGTCTCTTCGAGATTACGGTGTGCTTAATACTATTTTAATTCAAGTATCTTTGTTCAAAAGAGTTGCCTCATGTTTTTAGAACAGTTTCCGACAGAACATAAAACGAATGGATGGGTGGAAGTCATTTGCGGTTCCATGTTTTCTGGTAAAACCGAAGAGTTAATTCGTCGCGTTAAACGAACCCAATTTGCCCATCAAAAATTAATCCTTTTTAAACCTGATATCGACCGAAGGTATAGCGATGAGGATGTTGTTAGCCATCAGGGAAGTGCCGTGCCCGCTGTTTTAGTGGCTCATTCGAATGAAATTTTGTTGCTCGTGAACGACGAGCGTGTTGTAGCGATTGATGAGGCGCAGTTTTTTGATCCAGGAATTGTAGACGTTTGTTCCACCTTAGCGAATCGCGGGGTAAGAGTCATTTGCGCTGGGTTGGATATGGATTATCTTGGAAATCCTTTTGGCCCCATGCCGGCGTTGTTATCGATTGCAGAATATGTTACAAAGGTCCACGCGATTTGCGTTGATTGCGGTAATCTAGCACAGTTTTCTTACCGATTTACGGAGGAATCTACGCAAGTTCTGGTGGGAGCAGTGGAAAGCTACAAGCCTCTTTGTCGTTCATGTTATAATGCCGTTGTCCATTGAACCTGAATTTTCCGCTATCGGAGTGCATTGAACTGCTCCAACCAACGCGCATTATCGGCAGTTTTGAAACCACTATACGAAGTATTACCATTGATACTCGTTTATATTCGGGAGAAAAAAACGCCTGTTTTATTGCCTTAAAGGGGGCATTCAGAAATGGAATGGATTTCCTCGAAGAGGCCTATCAAAAAAGCATTCGGGTATTTATCGTTTCCGAAGAGCCAAAGGACATGTATTGCGATGCGTGTTATCTTGTCGTAAACAACCCTTTGTGGTCCCTGCAATGCCTTGCCATCGCGCATCGAAATAAATTCAATATTCCTTTGGTAGGGATTTCGGGAAGGGTAGGAAAAACGACGGTGAAAGAATGGTTGTATGAACTACTCAAATTCGATTATCATATCGTTAGAAGTCCAAAGAGCTATAATTCCCAGATCGGCGTAGCGCTTTCTCTATTTGAATTGAACGAACAGGCTACTTTGGCCATTATTGAAATGGGGATTTCAGAAGCAGGAGAATTGAACCGATTAATGGAAATGGCGCGCCCCACGCATTGGGTTATTACGTCCAAGTTTAACAACTTTTTGGACGCTGAGTTAAGTTCCTCAGTTTCAAAATCACCTCACGTGTTTTGTGGCTTTGAAGGCATAATGCCCTCCAATAATTGGTTGGAGAAAACCAAGGCTTTTCTTCCCCTTATTCCGTTTTCGGATATTCACTCCATTCAATGCGCCCAATTAGCCATTGGTATGGCGCTGGAATTGGACATTTCTCCTAAAAGTATTGCCCAGGAAATCTCCAATCTAACGCGATTGGCGTTAAGGCTCGAGACCTTTTATGGCAAAAATAACAGCTTGGTGCTCAATGACACCTACAACCTCGATCTCGAGACCTTGTCCGTATCGCTTCAGCATATGGTTTCTTTGGCGGGCAATAGAAAAAGATGCATTTATATCGGCTTGGATGAGCCTACCATGGTGCATCGGCAAACCATTATTGAAAAGGCCCAAGCCTTTGCAGATGAACATGTTTATGTGGATTTACCTGAACGCTTGCCCTTCATTATCCCAGAGGGGGCCATGGTCCTTGTAAAAGGAACGAGAAAGGCAAGAATGGAGCGGTTTGCCGCCCGAATGAGGCTTAAGCAACATCAAACGGTGTTGGAAATAAACCTTTCTGCATTACGTCAAAACTTGGCGTTTTTTAAGTCCAAAACCTCGTCGAATACTCGTTTGCTCGCCATGGTTAAGGCACAGTCTTATGGTACGGGACTGGAGCAGATGGCTGAATTTCTTGAAGGACAGGGGATTGACTATTTAGGGGTAGCCTATACTTCCGAAGGTGTAGCTCTAAGAGCACATGGCGTGAATTTGCCCATTTTGGTATTGAATCCCGACCCTGAAAGTTATGAGGATTGTATTCGCCATAAATTGGAGCCAACGGTTTTCACCTTTCGCCAATTGGATCGATTGATTCGAGATTTAATTTTTCATGGAATTCAACAATTTCCCATTCATGTCGAAATTGATACAGGTATGCGCCGGTTGGGTTTTGAACCTTCGGACTTGAAAAACCTTCTTGAGCGTATCAAAGCACAGCCAGAAGTGCGTTTAGCATCGGTGTTTACCCATTTTGTGGAATCCGATAATTTGACCGATCCTACAATGTGTCTTCAACAAATCGAACTCTTTTCCTCGGTAAAATCCACCGTAGAGCAAGCCTTTTCATATTCGATTCTATTTCATATGGCCAATTCTGAGGCGATTTTGAATTTTCCGAAAGCTCACTTCGATATGGTGCGAATAGGCTTGGGAATGTTTGGGATTTCGAACGCTCATGAGGAGGAATTGGCACCGGTACTCTCTTGGAAATGCTTGGTGTCTCAAATTAAAAAAGTTAGGGTGGGAGAAAGTGTAGGGTATTCTCGGAGTTTTATTGCTGAACAAGCCATTACGATCGCTATTTTACCCTTGGGCTATGCGGATGGATTTCCTCGCCGTTTAAGCAATGGTATAGGTGCCGTAAAGATAAGGGGCGTTTGGTGTCCAACGGTTGGAAAGGTTTGTATGGACATGCTTATGTTGGATGTCACACATTTACCCGAGGTCAAAGAAGGAGATGAAGCCGTTTTGTTTGACGACAAAGCTAGCCTTTTAACCTTGGCGCAACGACTGAATACGATCCCCTACGAGGTCATGACGGGAATATCAGATCGTGTGCACAGAGTTTATATACGTGAATAATGTAATTTTGAAGTGGTTTTCATGAAAAAGAACGAATCATTCAATATACAAAGCAAGCTTTTTGACCAAGTTAGAACAGCTTTAGGCCCAGAAGAGTCGCTAGAATGTCAAATTGCTAATTCTAACCTAATCAGTCAGGTAAATACCAAGGAACGAACGAAATACTTTAACGCTATGACGCATTTAGTGGATGATTTTAAACAACAATTTCAACATATTATAGAAACGAGATGAGGGTCTTGATTACAGGGGGAGATGGGATGCTTGGTTCAAGCATCTGCAGAGAAGCTCTTTCGCAAGGATATGAAGTTCGCGTTATGGTGCTTCCTGACAGAAAAGTAAGCGTCCTCGAGGGCTTGGATATAAGTTATTGTTACGGGAATTTATTAGATCCGGAAACACTGTATCAAGCCGTTGAAGGCTGTGATTATGTGATAAATGTAGCTGCTTCAACACAAATGTGGCCTCGCAGAAGTGAAATGATTTGGAAGGTAAATTACACGGCGGTTGAGCATTTAGTTGCGGCATGTAAACAATTCAAAATTAAACGCTTTGTACAAATTGGAACAGCAAATTCTTTCGGACATGGTTCTATTTCTGAGCCGGGGAATGAACGTACACCATTTAACGGCGCAGCCTACCGAATGGATTATGTAGATAGTAAATTTAAAGCTCAAACTTATATTATCGATCAATGTAAAACCGGTGACATTTCCGGAGTGGTTATTAACCCCACCTTCATGATCGGACCGTTTGATTCCGGTCCCTCATCCGGTAAAATGCTAATGGCTTTATTTATGGGAAGCCTTCCAGGCTATACTTCAGGAATAAAAAACTTTGTAGCCTCAAAAGATGTCGCCGTTGCAACAGTTAATGCCTTAATCAAAGGCACCTCCGGGTCATGTTACATTGCAGGTAATGAGAACTTAAGCTTTGAACAATTCTTAAAAAAAGCCTGTGCCGTTCGTGGAATTCCATTCGTCTTGAAAAAAGTACCGAATTTTGTAGTACATAGTTTAGGGTTTTTTAGTTCGATCCTTGCTCGCATTTCTGGTAAAC
>JBJTXE010000112.1:0-2170 GCA_046082075.1 Bacteroidota bacterium | reverse complement strand
GAAAAACTTCATGATGCAGGCAAATTAACTGCACGCGAACGCATAGATTTATTGTTAGATCAAAACACCGATCGGTTTGAAATCGGAGCCATCGCGGGGTTTGGTATGTATGAAGAACACGGTGGTTGCCCTAGCGGAGGGGTTGTAGTTGTATTAGGCTACGTTTCAGGGCAGCAGTGTTTAGTGGTGGCGAACGATGCTACCGTAAAAGCAGGCGCTTGGTTCCCCATTACGGGCAAGAAAAACCTGAGGGCACAAGAAATCGCTATGGAAAATCACCTTCCCATCATCTACCTGGTAGATTCAGCGGGGGTCTATTTGCCCATGCAAGATGAAATTTTTCCCGACAAGGAACACTTTGGACGAATCTTTAGAAACAACGCCATCATGAGCTCGGAAGGTATCATTCAAATTGCCGCGGTTATGGGAAGTTGTGTGGCTGGAGGGGCGTATTTACCCATTATGTCCGACGAAAGCTTAATTGTAAACAAAACGGGAACCATCTTTTTGGCGGGTTCCTATCTGGTAAAAGCAGCCATTGGTGAGAACATCGATAATGAAACCTTAGGAGGTGCAAGCACGCAAACCGAAATTTCAGGCGTCTGCGATTACAAGGTTGAAAACGATGAAACGTGTTTGGCAACCATCCGAGATTTGATGTCGCGCATTGCTAAAGCCGAAACCGCGGGATTTGACCGCATTGAAAGTATTGAACCCTTGATCCCAGCTCAAAACCTCTATGGCATTATGCCAGACGAACGTTCTAAGCCCTACAAAACACGAGAAATCTTGAAGTGCATCGTCGATGGTTCCGAATTCACCGAATACAAAGAAGGTTATGGAAAAAGCATCCTGTGTACTTATGCGAGGATCGATGGTTGGAGTGTTGGTATTGTCGCTAACAATCGTGAAATAGCTAAATCGGCGAAAGGAGAAATGCAAATGGGCGGTGTGATTTATTCGGATTCTGCGGATAAAGCCGCTCGATTCATCATGAATTGCAATCAAAAAGGAATTCCCTTGGTGTTTTTACAAGACGTAACGGGTTTTATGGTCGGTTCAAAAAGCGAACATGGAGGCATCATCAAGGACGGAGCAAAGTTAGTCAATGCCATGTCGAACAGCGTAGTCCCCAAATTCACCGTGGTCCTTGGAAATTCTTACGGCGCAGGCAATTATGCTATGTGTGGCAAGGCGTATGATCCACGGTTAATCGTGGCTTGGCCTACCGCAGAGATTGCCGTGATGAGTGGAGCCGCCGCTGCGAAAACGCTGTTGCAAATTGAAGTAGCGACCTTAAAAGCGAGAGGGGAAGAAATTACCGAAGCGCGTGAAAACGAACTATTTAACCGCATAAAATCTCGCTACGACGAACAAATATCGCCCTATTACGCCGCAAGCCGTTTGTGGGTAGATGCCATCATTGACCCTACGGAAACGCGTAAGGTTTTATCGCTGGGAATCTCCATGGCTAACCATGCAAAACCCACCAAACGCTATAACGTTGGCGCGATACAGACGTGATGCAAATGAAGAACAAGGCATGAGGATTAAGTGCTAAGGCCTAAAAGTCCCTATCTTTTTATAATTCACATAATTCGGATTCATCCCGAAAAACATCAAAACGTCCTTCGCTCGGTCTTTGAGGGCTCTTCGGTTCATGGAAATATCGGTTTTGAACGTCCAGTTCATGGCAGCGATTCGTTCTTGCATGAGCGTAGGGTGCTGGCCTTCAAAGCGCTTCACCTGGGTTAAATGCTGTTCGTATTCAAAGCGCTCCACGGCGGGAACGTTGTTTTCCATCCATGCATCGTCGTGCCACAATTTGTTGAAATTGCGCTGTTTTCGCTGCATCGCCTGCGGTTCTTTCACCCAACCGTAATGGTGAATATGCACCGGAAGTTCCACCACCTTGAGTTTCTCATTATCCCCTTTACGGAACCCTTGTGCGTCGCGATACGAATAGATGTCCGCGCGATTGCGCACAATCCGAATTTCATGACGGTACCACGAATTGGAAGCCCCAAGGTAGTCGTAGGAACCATAGAAATGTCGGTATTTAAACAAAAAACCGTCGACGTTTTCGTCGTTCAAATGCTGCTCCATCGCTTGACGAATTAGGGAATCGAACCCTTCCTCTAAAACTTCATCCCCTTGGATGTAGAAGCAC
>JBJTXE010000111.1:0-2348 GCA_046082075.1 Bacteroidota bacterium | reverse complement strand
AGATGCATTGCCCCAAGAACGTGCGTGTAACGGGTGTGCTGGGCTCCCGGATAGACCAAATTCGAAAGTCCCAACTGCATGATTCTCCTTAGGCGCTGTAAATAAGGGTGATTCATTACATCAAAAATCAATTCATCCGGCACGGAAATGAACCCGTAAATAGGATCGTTGATGATTTTCTTTTTGTTTAAGGGTGCACTAAGAGGAAGCAATTGCTTAATTTTACAAGTAGGATACAAACTTAAACAAATTAACGCAATGGGTAAAATTCTTTGGGCTGACGATGAAATTGAATTGTTAAAACCGCACATCCTATTTCTGGAATCAAAAGGCTATAAAGTAGACAGTGTAACGAACGGTATCGATGCCGTGGAAAAAGCGGATGAGCAGCGTTACGATGTTATTTTTCTGGACGAAAACATGCCAGGAATTAGCGGACTCGAAGCATTGACGAAAATCAAGGAAGCAAATCCATTGGTGCCCGTGGTTATGATCACCAAAAGCGAAGAGGAATTCATTATGGAAGAGGCTATTGGAAGTAAGATTGCTGATTATTTAATCAAACCGGTCAACCCAAGCCAAATCCTTCTGAGCCTTAAAAAAATCCTCAACCAAGCACAATTGGTCTCTCAGAAAACCAATGTGAATTACCAACAGGAGTTTCGTCAATTGGGAATGCAATTGAACAACCGCCTCGATGCCAACGAATGGACCGAAATGTATAAAAAACTGGTTTATTGGGAGCTGGAATTGGAACAAGCCGAGGACAAAGCGATGAAGGAAATTTTCGAGATGCAAAAGAAGGAAGCCAACCAGCTCTTTTGCGATTTCATAGAAGACCATTATTTAGACTGGCTGAACGGAGCCGAAGAAATGCCTTACATGCTGCACAACATGATTCGAACCAGGGTTTTGCCGAAAATCGGAAAAGAAAAGCTGGCGGTTTTGGTCATCGATAATTTACGTTACGACCAATGGAAAGTACTTGAGCCCTTCATCAATAAATCCTATCAAAAAGAGGAGGAATACGTTATCTATTCCATTTTACCCACGGCAACTCATTATGCACGGAACGCCTTTTTCGCTGGACTTTTACCCTCAGAAATTGAAAAGAAGTTCCCCCAATATTGGCGCTATGAGGAAGACGAGGGAAGTAAGAATCAGTTTGAAAAAGAACTGTTGGAGCAGCAATTAAAACGTCTCAGCAAAACGTGTAAGTGGAGTTACCACAAGATAACCCATCTTGAAGCCGGTAAAAAGTTGAACGAACAGTTCAACCAAATTAAAGAGAACGACGTGAACTTTGTCGTCTACAATTTTGTGGATATGCTGTCACATGCACGTACCGACATGGATGTCATTCGCGAATTGGCCAACGATGAAGCCGCCTACCGTTCCCTGACCAAATCGTGGTTTGAACATTCTCCCCTCCACGATTTAATCCAAAAATTTCGCGAATCAGGCACGCGACTTTTCATTACCACCGACCACGGAACGGTGAAAGTCACCAAACCTGTAAAAATTGTGGGTGAACGAAATACCAATAGCAACCTTCGTTACAAAGTGGGGCGTGGACTCAGCTATGAGAAAAAAGAAGTATTTGTCGTCAACAAACCTACCGAGGCCTTTTTACCGCAAATCAAACTTTCCAACGAGTACGTATTTGCCCGTGAAGCGGACTTTTTTGTCTATCCCAACAACTACCACCATTTTGTTAACCATTACGGCGATACCTTTCAACACGGAGGTATTTCGATGGAAGAAATGCTCATTCCCTTCATCGAACTGCAACCCAAGTAACTTTTGCTAATTTAGATTCTGTCGAAATAAGCGATTGTTGTACCTTTGTACCATGATTCCTTTCGATGTGGTTCGTGTTAGGCAAGATTTCCCAATCCTTCAGGAAACAGTACACGGCAAACCCTTAATTTACTTCGATAACGGAGCCTCGTCGCAAAAGCCTCAACAGGTGATCGATCGCATCAATCATTACTACGCAAAAGAGCATTCCAACGTGCATCGTGGGGTACATCACCTAAGCGCTAAAGCCACCGAAGCCTACGAAGCTGCCCGCAAGACCGTGGCCGATTTTATTGGGGCAACAACCGAAGAAATCGTTTTCACAAAAGGCACCACCGATGCGATTAACACCGTCGCCTTTAGTTTTGGTGAAACCCTTAAGCCGGGCGATGAAATTCTCATCACTGGGATGGAACACCACTCGAACATTGTTCCTTGGCAAATGCTGTGCGAACGCAAAAGTTGTGTACTGAAGGTACTTCCCGTTTTAGAAAATGGAACCCTCGACTTATCCAAACTCGACCAATTCCTCACCGAAAAAACAAAAT
>JBJTXE010000110.1:0-3649 GCA_046082075.1 Bacteroidota bacterium | reverse complement strand
TCTCGGTGCAATTCCCATAAAATTCGCGCCATCCACTTATTGGCATTGCCTCGTCCTTTATCAATGTCCATACCCGAATGTCCTCCCAAAAGGCCTCGAAGTTTAATGCGAATTACTTGCCATCCACTATGTATAGTTGTTTCCTCGTATGCATAACTTGTATTGGTATCAATGCCTCCTGCACAACCGATGGATAATTCGTCGTCGTCTTCCGTGTCGAGGTTCAATAGAATTTTTCCTTGTAGTAGGCTTCCATCCATTTCTTTGGCCCCGGTCATTCCTGTTTCCTCGTCGATAGTGAAGAATGCTTCCAAGGCAGGATGAGCGATATCCTTCGACGTCAGCAGGGCCATTATTGCAGCCACACCGATACCGTTGTCGGCTCCTAAGGTGGTGCCTTCGGCCATTACCCAGTCGCCATCCACTTTCATCTTGATTCCTTCATGCTCGAAGTCAAACACCGTGGTTTCATTTTTTTGATGCACCATGTCCAAATGCGACTGGAGAATAACGGTGATCCTTTGCTCCATCCCAGGAGTGGCCGGTTTTTTAATGATAACGTTTCCGATTCGGTCTTCCAGGGTTTCCAGCCCTAGTTTTTTACCAAAGTCCACCATAAATTGGCGCACTCTTTCTTCTTTTTTAGAAGGCCGAGGAACAGCATTTAAATAGGCAAAAGCATTCCACAAAGTGTGTGGTTCAAGGGAACGAACAGACATAGTTACGGGAATTTAGGGTATTGTTGGAAATTGGGCTCGCGTTTTTCAAGGAAAGCATTTTTTCCTTCTTGCGCTTCGTTGGTTAAATAGTAGAGTAGGGTGGCATCACCTGCCAACTCCATGAGGCCGTGTTGACCGTCGAGTTCCGCGTTCATAGCACGTTTAATCATTCGAACGGCGAGTGGGCTTCGTTTCATGATGGTCTTGCACCATTCAACCGTAGTGTCCTCCAATTGGTTCAAGGGAACAACTTTGTTCACCATGCCCATATTTTCCGCCTCTTCGGCCGTATATTGATTGCATAGAAACCATATTTCTCGGGCTTTCTTTTGACCAACGTGACGGGCAAGAAAGGAAGATCCGAATCCGCCATCAAAACTCCCCACCTTAGGACCCGTTTGTCCGAAGCGGGCGTTGTCTGAAGCAATGGCAATATCGCACACAACGTGAAGTACGTGCCCACCACCAATGGCGTATCCATTCACCATGGCAATAACGGGCTTAGGCAGAGATCGTATAGCCTTGTGGAGATCCAAAACATTAAGGCGAGGAACACCGTTCTCTGAGATATAGCCACCGATACCTTTCACATTTTGGTCACCTCCAGAACAAAAGGCCTTATCGCCCGCTCCAGTGAGAACGACTACACCAATGTCGTTGCGCTCCCTGGAAATGGCCATGGCATCCAACATTTCCATATTGGTTTCAGGGCGAAACGCGTTGTACACTTGTGGACGGTTGATGGTAATTTTGGCAATGCCTTCAAAAAACTCAAATTTAATGTCTTGGTAAGACTTGATGGAAACCCAATTCCGCATGATGTATTTTTTACAAAGGTAATAACAATCAACGAGGGGGAGAGTTTTGGAAATGGGTTAATTTTACTAATGTACTATGAATTTTTCGATACGGTTGGTGCCGTGAAGCTGTAGGAAATAAATTCCGGGTAACAAATCCAATTCATAGGTAGTGTTGGGTTCGTAGGTAAATGTTTGTATTTCACCTAGAGCATTAAGTAGCTTTAAGACCGCACTTTGGGTTGTAGGAAGTTGAAGTTGAAATTTTCCAGAATTCGGATTAGGCAGTATTTTGAAGTCGATAGTTTCGCTTTCCTCAAGGTTTAAAGGTGAATTGCATTTGGGCGTTTTGAGCGTTAGGAAATTCGTAGCACTTGGGATGGGATTATCGGTGACATAACCGGTGAAACGCGTGAAAAACTTGTTCGAAACGGACGTTACCGTGTTCGATTGAAGGATATTACAGGTTGAATAACAACTGTTAAACCCATTATTGTTCATGTGTGACCACCAAATTTCAGGTTGTTTAGGCCAGGAGGGAGACAAGGCATTTTGCATGTGAATTCCACCCCATAAAAAACCCCCATTTGGATGTTGCTTTATAACCCTTCCTTCGCCGTAATAGTCAGTGTAGCGTTTTGCCCAAAGCACATTGCCGGAAGGATCTGTTTTCACAATAAATGGTTTGTTTCCAGGAGTAACATAGTTAACTTCATCGTAATAGTATCCTGTCAGGTAAAGTTCGTCGTTCGCTGTAATGAAGGCATCTTCAAAAAACTGTTCGTTGTCCGTATTCTCCACTTTGTAGTCTTTTGACCACAAGAGTGTCCCATTTAAATCAACATTGGTAAGGGTCACGGAATAATCGTTGTTGAAAATTGATTGTCCACATAATAACAGTGTATTATCATTTTTTTCTAATATTTTTAGAATTCTCCCTGCAGGCGCCACATAGGTTTTTGCCCAAGCAAGATTTCCATTGGAATTCAATTTCATGAGAAGTAAGCCGCCTCCACTGGTGGTAGTTCCACCAACGTATATCTCGTCATTTGGAGCAATATAAAGACAATAACCGCATTGCTGTCCAGAGTTGCTACCATATGATTTTGTCCAAACGGTATCACCTTGTGCGTTCAAACGAGCAATGAACGTCTTTAAGTTATAGGTCGAGTGATAATAATACCCAACACAGAGCCGATCACCATTGGACATGATACCCCCAGCATACCCAATATCATTTCCATCGTTTAGGAGGTTGCCAAATGATCTTCCCCACAAAAATTGTCCATCTTCCGTGGCTTCCGCAACCCAGAAATCTGCCTTACACACACCGTTGCACAGGAGACCCGTTCCTCTGCCTGTTAACAAGAGATTACCTTCCGGAGTTCTTGCTATAGCATTGATTTCCTCATAGGATGTTGTTTTTGAGTAGACCATATTTCCGGATGGGTCAAACCTGCTCAAGGTTCCTTTTTCTGCAACCGTCCCGCCTCCTAAGGGAGAGCGCTTTAAAAAACCTGCAACGAATAATTCTTGGTTATTATTGAATACTGCATCATTTACATAGTCTTGGGCACTTCCGTAAGCTAAGGTATCCAAACCATAAAGCCCATTAATGTTTTGCCCCGTCATATGAATGCAACTAAAAAAGGACAACAAATAAATAACACATTTCATGGCATCTATTTTTTAATGAGCTCTTTAATTCCGGCAACCAACTCGTCGAGGTCCTCGAACGAGGTGTAAACATTCGGAGTGACTCGAATTCCATTGACTTTTTCATATTCGATGGCAACGGTATGCACTTTCCGATTTTTAAACAGCGCTGCTTCGATTTCTGAACCCTTCATACCTTGAATACCAATGTTTGCAATTCCGCACGAGTAGTTTATTTCCAGCGGCGAATAAAATACCACACCGGGAAGGTTTTTCACTTGATCGGTCCAGTACTTTTTTAGGGTAAAAAGCCTTTTTTCTTTGCGTTCTGAACCGATGGCAAGATGAAAATCTACCGCACTACCAATGGCCATTTCAGCGGCGAAGGATCGCGTTCCAAGCGACTCAAACTTGCGGATGTTGTCGCCGTCGGGCTGATCGTTTGACAGCAAGGCCCATACCTTTTTGATCTTGTCT
>JBJTXE010000109.1:0-5114 GCA_046082075.1 Bacteroidota bacterium | reverse complement strand
AGAAGGTACAATCCAGAGGATAATTCGCCAATCCAGATGGGAGTTGAGGCATCTATAACCGTTAAAAATTTACCTTCAGCATCCATTATTTTAAATACAGAACCCTTATCAGCACTCTCAATACTTAACCATTCTTGAGCTGGGTTTGGAAAACACTTGAAAAAAGGCTCCATTGTCGTTTCAGATATGCCGACGTTGCAAATTCCTGGAATGTTGTTGTCCAGCCAAGCAGCTCTTTGGCTAATGTAATCTTTCATGAAGTCCAAATCTTCTTGGTATGTATTGCCTACGAAAGCATTCCAATTCACGTACTGTCCGATGATTGGCCATTTTTGAAAATTCCGAATTCTTGCCTCTTGAAGATAGTTTGCCATGGAATCAATCCATTGATGCAATGAATCGGTATGCAAGGGGCCTTCACGCAATTCATTCCACCGACAACGCAAGCCATTTCTATAACTTGGAGCATCGAGTAACCTTTTCCACCAAAAAGGAATCTGGGTTGTGAAATTGCAAATTTGGTCAAAATTGTATTGCCAACCCGTTGTCTCAAATGCATCACAATAGTCTGCGTTTCCATAGGAAAGGTTAAAATCCCACATGGGTCCTGCTACAAGGCGGCCCTGAAAATCACCGGAATTTTTGTCTTTGTACATGAAGGAACTGGAACGATATCCGTCCACCGTTCTACCCAACTCTTGCAAAATAAAAAAGTCATAAAAGGACCCCGGTTCAATCCATTGCAAGTAATTGCTCTCAGGATTGGATTGAATGGCATTTTCGAAATCAGAAATATAACTTTGAAGGTAGGTAACTTGTGCGGGTTGAAGTTCATCAGATTCTGGGTCGTGGAATTGGAAAACCACTTCATTGCTGAAATTTGAATTCCAAGTGGTTCCTGATTCACCCGTCAGTTTATCTACCTTAATGATATATCCCCCCGTTAACGAGTCTCCCGCAAGGTCGTCTTGATCCAAGCGGGCGATATCCACACGATCATTATCTCTTTTAATGCGCTCAAGAAGAAGGTAAACCCCCAGGTATTGGTTGTTTATAAGCAATTCACAAAACCTAAACCGAGACGCATAATGTCCCATTTTCCGCGATAATTCATACGTCACCGCATCCCTCAATAAGGTTTTATCCGGATATGGTCCGTTCAATATCCAATCATTTTCCACAGGTAAGCCCATTAACGAAACGTTGTTGTTCGTCCCCAAAGTTGTTTGTGTCTCAAATCCATAACTTTTCTTGGGATATTGCTGCGAAGTAGAACCACGAATTTCAATCGATATTTTACCGTTGTAATTGTTAAATGGATCGTTGATGAGGTTTATATTATTCGGATTATCGATTACTCCCATATCGCATACAATCCTCGTATTATCATTGATTTGCTGTCCTGGAGGAACGATGATTTTTACAATCGGTAGGTTCGAACTGGTAAGATTAACCTGAGACAAAGCGCCAAAAGGAAGCAAAAGAATCAAACAAAGAAGTGTTTTCATAAGCGTGAAATTAAAAAACATCTCGCAAGCCATGAAATATTAACGAATTACTCCCTATTTTTGCACCAGTTCTTTGCGAGATTAACTTATGAAGAAAGGTGGAGGGACCGGCCCAATGAAACCTTGGCAACCTGTTGTAAAATAAGGTGCCAATTCCTATTCCGTTTGGAAAAAGATAAGTTCAGGCACGCGCCTTTTCTTCCAGAAAAATTAGAATGGATATAACAACATTACTTCAGGATCGAATTCTGATATTGGATGGAGCCATGGGCACCATGATTCAGCGGTATACGCTTACCGAAGCGGACTTTCGTGGGGAAGTATTCAAAGAGCGAAGCGCTTCCTTGCAAGGAAATAATGACTTGCTGAACATTACCCGTCCTGATATCATCTTCGAAATTCACAAAGCCTACTTAGAGGCAGGCGCCGACATTATTGAAACCAATACGTTTTCAGGAACGACCATAGCGCAAGCAGATTATCATTTGGAAGATGCGGTGTACGACATCAACTTTCAAGGGGCTCGCTTGGCAAAAGACGCAGCAAAATTGTTCACCGATCGTCCCTGTTTTGTCGCCGGTTCTATTGGGCCAACCAACCGCACGGCCTCGATTTCCCCGGATGTAAACAACCCTGGATTTCGTGCGGTGACTTTCGATGATTTATCCTCAGCCTACGCACAACAAATCAACGCGCTGATAGACGGTGGAGTAGATATTTTACTCATTGAGACGGTTTTCGATACCCTCAACGCGAAAGCTGCTCTTTTTGCTGCGGAAAAGGTATTTGAAGAACGGCATATTTCATTACCTATTATGGTTTCAGGAACAATCACGGATCTTAGCGGTAGAACCTTGTCGGGTCAAACTCCCGAAGCTTTTTTGATTTCCTTACAGCATATGCCTTTATTGAGCATTGGCTTGAATTGCGCTTTGGGGTCCGAATTGATGGAACCCTATTTAAGTATTTTGGCAGAAAGAGCCCCTTTTGCCGTGAGCGCGCATCCAAATGCAGGCCTTCCGAATGCTTTTGGACAATACGATGAAACCGCAGAACTGATGAAGGAAAAGATTGCCTCTTTTTTTGATAAGAAAATGGTGAATATTGTTGGGGGATGTTGTGGAACCACTCCAGAGCATATTCGAGCCATTGCAGAGTTAGCCCGTAAGTACGAACCAAGAAAGTGGAGTAACTGATGGAGAGAGTATTACGGTTATCGGGTCTCGAACCTCTGGTCGCGACCAAAGAGAGCAATTTTGTCAATGTTGGAGAACGCACCAATGTTACGGGTTCAAAAGCCTTCTTACGATTAATTCGTGAGGAACGATTTGAAGAAGCCTTGGCGGTTGCACGCGAGCAAGTTGAAGGAGGCGCACAAATCTTAGACGTTAACATGGACGAGGCTATGATCGATGGAAAAACCTCGATGGTTACCTTTTTGAACCTTATTGCCTCCGAACCTGAAATCGCGAAAATCCCCATCATGATCGACAGTTCGAAATGGGAAATCATTGAAGCGGGTTTGAAATGTTTGCAAGGAAAAGGCGTGGTGAATTCAATTTCTTTAAAAGAAGGAGAAGAAGTGTTCCTGCAACAAGCAAAATATATTAATACCATGGGGGCCGCCATGATCGTAATGGCTTTCGATGAGGTAGGTCAGGCCGATTCTTTTGATCGAAGGGTTGAAATTTGTTCACGTTCCTACGATTTATTGGTGAAAAAGGCAGGGATTCATCCGAATGACATCATATTTGACCCGAATATTTTTCCTGTTGCAACAGGAATGGAAGAACATGCACTTAATGCCCTTGACTTTTTTCGCGCAACGGCATGGATTACTGAGAATTTGCCAGGGTGTCATATTAGCGGAGGAGTTTCGAATGTTTCATTTTCATTCCGAGGGAACAATGCTGTTCGCGAGGCAATGCATGCGGTTTTTCTCTACCATGCCATACAAAACGGCATGGACATGGGCATCGTAAACCCTACCATGTTAACGGTATATTCCGATATCGACTCGATCTTGCTAGAACACATTGAAGACGTATTTTTCAACCGTAGGCCGGATGCAACGGAACGCCTTTTATCGTTGGCAGAAACCGTTCAACAAGGGGTTAAAGAAGTGGCTACCGAGGAACTTTGGAGGAGTTTCGAATTGGTGAAACGCATTGAACATTCGTTGGTTAAAGGGATTGACAAGTACATCGAAGAAGACATCGCTGCGTGCTTGCCCTTATACGATAAACCGCTTCAAATCATCGAAGGACCCTTAATGTCCGGCATGAACGTGGTAGGGGATTTATTTGGCGAAGGAAAAATGTTCTTACCTCAAGTGGTGAAATCAGCAAGGGTGATGAAAAAAGCTGTTGCTTTTCTTCAGCCGTACATTGAAGCCGATAGCCAAGGTGAAATTCAAAAAGCGGGTAAAATTCTCATGGCTACGGTCAAAGGCGATGTGCACGACATTGGCAAAAACATCGTTGGGGTGGTTCTCGCATGCAACAATTACGAAATTATCGATATGGGAGTGATGGTCCCAGGCAATGAAATCGTTCAACGCGCCATCGACGAAGGGTGCGATATTATTGGTTTGAGTGGTTTAATTACCCCATCGTTGGACGAAATGGTCAAAGTGGCTTCCGCCATGGAGGAACGCAAGCTTAAGATTCCTTTGCTTATTGGAGGAGCCACCACTTCGAAAGTACATACTGCTGTAAAAATATCCCCGAATTACTCGGGCTCGGTTATCTATGTGCCTGATGCCTCAAGAGCGGTTACGGTTGCAGAAAAATTGTTGGGTGGTGATCAGGGGATGTTCCAAGATGAGGTTCGCGAAGATTATGCAAAGGTTCGTCAACATTACGAGCAACATGCAGCATCTAAGCGCCTTATTCCAATCGATGCTGCCCGAAAAAATTCCTTGAAGTTGGTGTTTAATGAACAAACCGTCTCAGTGCCCAACAAGCTCGGGGTATTCCGTGGAAAAATCGCCAATTTGAATGAAATAATTCCTTACATTGATTGGTCACCCTTTTTTCGGAGCTGGGATTTACACGGAAAGTACCCGGATATTTTAAGCGATAATATAGTTGGAGAGGAGGCTAATCAGTTGTATAAAGATGCGCATGCATGTTTAGCAGAAGGGCAAGTAAGAGGATGGTTTTCTCCGAGGTATGCCCTTGGAATTTTTTCCGCACAGTCTACAGGCGACGACCTACATATTTTGGAGTCGGATTCCGGTAAATTATTGCACCGACAAATTGGATTGCGGCAACAAACGGAAAAAGTTGCAGGTCAACCCAATCTTTGCCTGAGTGATTTTATTGCTCCAGTTGATTCTGGTGTTCAGGATTATGTCGGTTGCTTTGTGGTTACCGCTGGAGATGTCACGGGAGTTTGCCAAGAATTTGAAAGGGGCCACGACGATTACAAGAGTATTTTATTGAAAGCAGTGGCCGACCGCCTTGCCGAAGCCATGGCGGAATGGTTGCACGAACGAGTACGTCAAGAATATTGGGGTTATGAACAACAAGCATTATCCAACGAAGAACTAATTGCGGAAAAATACAGGGGAATCCGTCCTGCTCCTGGTTATCCTGCTTGCCC
>JBJTXE010000108.1:0-2010 GCA_046082075.1 Bacteroidota bacterium | reverse complement strand
CAAGGATTAAGTGTTGGAACGTATTTTGTGAGATTGGCGAATGCCGAAGGAATTGCAGGAACACAACGCATCGTGGTACTGTAATAACGTTAGGTTTAGGGTTAGGAAAAGGGGTGGCAACGGCTATCCCTTTTTCTTTTGCATTAAAAAATGTTGAATTTCCCCGAACAGAAGGTGAGATTTTTGAACGTATTCATAGCCTTCTTTTGCGTAAAAATCTAATGCAATCTCTCGGGCATGTAGGATGATTGTCTTTTTATTTTGTTGCCAGGCAAGTTCTTCCAAATGGTTCATTATCGCCCTTCCAATGCCCTTTCCTTGAAAGCCCTTCGAAACCGCCATGAAACGAATCTGCGCCGTGGTTTCATCCACGGAGTCCAAGCGACCCACCCCTACCGTATTTCCGTCCAAATAAGCGGCTCGGTGCTCGGCAAGGTGCTCGAGATGGTCTTTTTCTGAATCAGGAACCTGATTCCAAGGTTGCCTTAATTCACGGTAACGCACTCGGTAATATGCTTCCCATTCTTGGGGGGTTTGGGGGCATCTTATTTCCATTGAAAAGCGATTTGTGAAACGCGCTTGGTTAAGGTGGAGCCTTGTTGCTCTTCGCGCACGAGCGATTGCGCCTGAGGCTGCAAAAACACTTCGTCTAAAGATTTAATTCTTCCCATCGGAACGCGATGCATCGTGGTATGTTTTTCCAACCCATCCGCATTCATTTGAACCACTTGCGCTTGCAAAAGCACAAATAATTCCTGTCGATGTTCTACCCTCCGAACATTTTCATTGAAGCGAGGGTCTTGGGCGGTATTTGGTATGCCTAAAATTTCGCACAAATGCGTAAACTGTTGTTGGGTACCAATGGCAAAAACGACCGATTTCCCGTCCTTGGTCGTAAAAACCTCCCCATAAGGAGCGATGTTGGGATGAAGGCTGCCGATGGGTTGAGGGATAAAGCCGTTCATCAGATATGCCGAGGCTTGGTTGGCTAAGCTGCAAACAGCCGCATCGTGTAAGGAAACGCTTACGGAACTCCCCTCCCCTGTTTGTTTGCGTTTCAAGAGCGCTAGCAGTACCGCCTCCTTTAGTTGGTGAGCCGCAAGAACATCGATGAGTGCTAGCGGCATTTTTAAGCCCTGGCTATTGGGTTCTCCGTTCATGGACATAAAACCCGTTTCGGCTTGAAGAATTAGATCGTAGGCTACCCGGTCAGCATCGTCCCCAAAACCTGAAATTTTAGCGATAATTAGCCGAGGATTGAGCGCTCGCAACTCTTGATCGGTCAGTTGAAGCTTTGGATAATCGCTTGGCTTAAAATTCATGATGACCACATCGGACTCCACGACAAGCTCATGGAACACTGTGCGATCTTGAGGATTCAAAAGATCTAATAAACGCAATGATTTCTTGAAATTAATGCTGGAAAAATAACTCGTTACTTCGGCTTTTTCTCCCGGGATTCTCCACGACCGAGTGCTATCTCGGTGCAAGGGATGTTCGACCTTTATAACTTCTGCGCCTAATTCAGCGAAGAAGGTGGCAACCGATGGACCCGCAAGTACGGTGGATAAATCAAGGACCTTTAACTTTTCTAGCATGGGTCAAATTTAGGCATAATCCCCCCATAAAAATGCGGAAAACGATACACTAATTGCCTTAAAAATTTTAAATTCGCACAAAATTACAACGATGGTATTTGACTTAGATATGATACAACGGGTATACAGCCAATACCCAAAACGCATTGCAGCGGCAAGAGCTGTGATGAATAAACCCTTAACCTTATCTGAAAAGATTTTGTACGCTCACTTATGGGATGGCGAGGCACAAAGCGCCTTCGAACGAGGAAAGTCCTATGTGGATTTCGCACCGGACCGTGTAGCGATGCAAGATGCCACTGCGCAAATGGCGTTGTTACAATTCATGCAAGCCGGAAAAAAGCGGGTAGCTGTTCCGTCTACCGTGCATGCAGATCACTTGATTCAGGCACGTGTTGGAGCGAGTAAGGAC
>JBJTXE010000107.1:0-2441 GCA_046082075.1 Bacteroidota bacterium | reverse complement strand
TAGCCTCCAACATTCTTCCCGAAGGATCCTTGCAATTGATCGTCGGTTTGGGCAGAGGTATCTTGGACCATGTGCAAACGGAAGACGTGGTAACCTTTACCGGCTCCGCAAAAACAGGTAAAATCCTCAAAGGCCTTCCGCAAATTGCCGATCGAAGCGTTGCCTTCAATTTGGAGGCGGACTCCCTCAATGCGTGCATTCTTGGTGAGAAAGCAGTTCCCGGAACGGCAGAATTTGACCTGTTCAAAGAGGTAAGCAAGGAAATTACCGTTAAGGCCGGACAAAAATGTACGGCGGTGCGCAGGATTTTAGTGCCCGATTCCCTTATCGATGAGGTGCAGTTGGCACTCACCAAGCGTTTGGCTTCAACGACCGTCGGTGATCCTTCGGTGGAAGGGGTCCGCATGGGAGCCTTGGCAACAAAATTACAAGTGGAAAGGGTACGGGAAAACGCACAACTTTTAGCAAAATCCCAATCGATCGTGTTCGGTTCCCTGGACGAAGTTTCGGTTCAAGGAGCGGATGCCCAGCGTGGCGCCTTCTTTTCGCCGGTTTTGTTCCGCAACGACCACCCCTTAGTGCAAACCGAGGTCCACGACGTGGAATGTTTTGGTCCGGTTTCAACCCTCATGCCTTACCGAACCATGGACGAAGCAATTACGTTGGCCCGCATGGGAAAGGGTTCCTTGGTGTCGTCCATAGTTACTCCCGACGATTCGGAAGCCTTGGATTATGTGTTGGGTGCTGGCAGCATGCACGGACGGGTTTTGGTACTCAACGAACGCTGTGCTAAGGAGAGCACGGGCCATGGTTCTCCCATGCCTTTGCTTACCCATGGCGGACCGGGACGAGCGGGTGGCGGTGAAGAAATGGGCGGTAAACGAGGCGTTTTGCACTACATGCAGCGCACCGCCATTCAAGGACATCCTTCCACCATTACTAGAATCACTCAACAGTTTCAAGTGGGGGCGGATATGCCCGAAGCGACCCCGCATGTGTTTAGAAAACACTTCGAGGAGTTGGTGATCGGGGAAACGGTGTTCACCCACAAGCACACCGTTACCGATGCCGACATTGTGAATTTCGCCAACGTTTCTGGGGATAATTTCTATGCGCACATGGACTCCACCTCGTTGGAGGGAACGATTTTCGAACGTCGCGTAGCGCACGGGTATTTTGTGCTATCCAAAGCAGCAGGACTTTTCGTGGATCCCAAAAAAGGTCCGGTGCTGTTGAATTATGGATTGGATGAGGCGCGGTTTACCAAACCAGTTTACCCAGGTGCGACGCTGGGGGTGCGTTTTACCGTGAAAGAAAAAATCGACCAAGAAAAACGCAGCGAAGACGACATTGCGAAAGGAATTGTAAAATTCTTGGTGGACGTGTACGATGAAACGGGAGAAACCGTGGCATTGGCCACGATATTAACCATGGTACGCAAATTGGATCAGCACGCCTAATTTTCTTCCCGCGTCAGTGGTTAATTACGGTTCCTATTCCGTAACATAGAAGCATCCGCGGAGGGGAAATCAATTGCTTTGACCAGCGCTTAAAATGGTCCGTAATTTCTGCGCTCCCCTCGGAAAAAAACTCGGTCTCCTTGTCGCTTACGTTATCATTCCAAAAGGAAAAATCCATGACTTGCAATGATCTTGGAGTCTTCGTTTCCCAAACTAAAATTTTATCCACGCTAAATTCTGGATACTTTTGGGGGTCCATGAAGGTGGTATCCATCCGTTGGTGATGCTCATCGTAGTATTGCAACGTGTACGGTGCTTGGTCCTCCGATGGATCTAAGGCATAAACCGTATCAATGGAAACAACTCGTTTTAAGAATTTTCCTACGTTGTGTGAAAAATTTCCGAACAACACCAATTGAGGTTCCTCAACTTCAACCCATATGTGTTTGGTTTTAGGGAGCTTAACAAGGTTTTCTCCGGGATTGGCTCGTTCCCAGGCCCTTTTTAGCTCAAGATAATTGGAAGAATCTCCGTAATCTAACTTCATAACCCAATCGTCCAGCTCCCAATATTTTACCGCGCTATCCCCATCCCAATAATAATGTTGAACGTTCAGTGCAGAATCGATCCATTGTTGAAAAGTTTGTTGTGTTTTGACGGGTAACCATTGTTCAAAATCTTGGTCCATAATGTATAGAAAATCCCCCGTCTCTTGCACAACAGACTGAACCTTTCCACTCACTCGTTCGCTATCGTATTGCATCGCCTCGGGAAATATAAATGGGGGATATTTCACCTTGGGGCGCTCTGGGCTCAAGATTTCAATTCCTTTAAAATCAATATATTTTTTCAAGGAATAATCCCTGTTTTGGGGGTTGGTTTGCTCTTGTTGAGCCATCTTCATCCATTGTTTCGTTTTTTCTTTGGAAATCTTAATTGGAATTTGAACGTAATCCTTGGAAACAAAATCCATGAATTTTG
>JBJTXE010000106.1:0-2322 GCA_046082075.1 Bacteroidota bacterium | reverse complement strand
GTAATCATAGAACATTTCGGAGCAACGTTTTCAAAATCTACATCGCCTGCAAGTCGCCAACCTTTCGCAACGCTTGGATCATCGATGCGCGTTGTTCCTACATCAATGACCACGGCTCCTTTTTTAACCATGTCGGCCTTAACAAAACCAGGCTGTCCCGCTGCTGCAATGATAATATCTGCCTGTTGGCATATTTCCGCAAGACGGTTAGTTTTTGAATGTGCTAAGGTTACCGTGCAATTTCCGGGGTTGGAATTCCCACTAAGCATGATCGACAGGGGCATTCCAACGATGTTACTTCGGCCAATGATGAGGCAATTTTTACCCTCTGTAACAATATTTTTTCTTCGAATCAATTCTAAAATTCCTGCAGGAGTGGCAGGAAGAAACCCAGGTAAATGCACCACCATGTTCCCCAAATTGCGTGGATGAAACCCGTCAATATCTTTCAACGGATCAATGGCTTGCGTCACCTTCAATTCATCGATGTGTTTGGGTAGAGGAAGTTGTACGATGAATCCATCGATGCTGCGATCTTGATTCAAGGACTCAACCTTTGCCAACAAGATATCCTCTGGCACCGAATCGTCGTAACGAATCAAGGTGCTTTCAAATCCGATTTCTTCGCAGGCCCTCACTTTGTTTTGCACATAGGTCATGGAGGCGCCATCGGTGCCTACCAAAATCGCTGCTAAATGAGGGATTTTTTTGCCCTCGGATTTTCGGGTTTGAACGGCCGATTTAAGTTCCGCCTTAATTTGCTGTGAAATTGCTTTTCCATCAATGATTTCCATACGGCAAAGATAGACAATTATCGTCAGTTGTCGAGCGGTAAATTACTCAGAGTTCTGTATCTTTGTACAAAATAAAGCGATGAAAAAACTCGTATTCCTCTGGCTCTTCTTGCCCTTTATGGGCATTGCACAAACTGCGTTCAACGGATCTGAAATTGGTGTGGAAATTTTCGCAGGCGCTTCCAATCTTGGGGGTTCTGTTGGCGGCGACCTTAAGTATGCTGCAATCCTTAACGAGAAGTGGGCTGTTGGTCCTTCTTTCCGCTATCAACGCACTTGGTCCAACAATTTCGGACAAAAAATGGGATTTTTGGTCTACGGCGGTGGAGTTTTCGCACACTATCGCATCCAAAACACCTTATTTTTAGGTGGTGAATTTGAAATGCTCCGCAGTCCATTCGATCTTTTCCTTTTGAATGACGACACCAGAACGTGGGTACCAACCCTTTTCCTTGGAGGAGGTTTTTCCCGGGATTTTAACGGTAAAATTCGAATCAATGGAGGAGTATTCTATGATGTTATTAACGCCGTAAACAGTCCTTTTAGGTCCAGTTATTCCATTCTCTTGAAAAATGAGCAAGGTCAAGTGGTCAGAATATTACCCATTATCTACCGCATCACATTTTTCTTTCCCTTGGGAGGGTCAAAAGCATGAAAATAGGCATTGTTCTGTATCCAACCTTCGGAGGAAGCGGTGTTGTGGCTACCGAACTTGGAAAAGAACTAGCTCATAAGGGCCATCAAATCCATTTCATCACGTATTCTCAACCCGTGCGTTTAGGAAGGTTCCAAGAGAACATTTTCTACCATGAAGTAGCGGTTTCGGATTATCCTCTTTTTGAGTTTCAACCATACGAAACCACGTTGGCCTCGAAAATCGTGGATGTGATAAAATACGAACGATTGGATTTGTTGCACGTGCATTATGCTATTCCACATGCTTCTGCCGCGTACATGGCCCAAAAAATTCTCGCAGAGGAAGGCATCAACATTCCCTTTGTAACGACTCTTCATGGAACCGACATTACCCTCATTGGCAAAGACCCTTCGTTTGTTCCAGTAGTGCAGTTCTGTATCAATGCTTCTGACGCAGTAACCGCAGTCTCTGAAAGCTTGAAAGCAGATACCCATGCTCATTTTCGCATTCAGAAAGACATTCAAGTGGTTCCCAATTTTATTCAAATTGCGAAGGAATTGCCTACCCCCAACCCTGGACTTCGTCAAGCTTATGCCGATCCCTCTGAGCCCATTCTGTGCCATATTTCGAATTTCCGTAAGGTAAAACGTGTCGAAGATGTTATCCGTATTTTTCACTTAGTCAATGAAAAAATCAGTTCAAAACTTTTATTGGTTGGTGATGGGCCCGACCGCTATGTGTGCGAACAACTGTGTAGAACCCTAGGACTTTGCAACCGCATTATTTTCCTGGGTAAATTGCGTGAAACGCGTCAAGTCCTTGAATTGGCCGATATTTTTCTTTTGCCCTCAGAAAGCGAAAGTTTTGGTTTAGCAGCCCTTGAAGCCTTAG
>JBJTXE010000105.1:0-10149 GCA_046082075.1 Bacteroidota bacterium | reverse complement strand
GAATTTATTTCCCCTTGAGGACTAATCCTAAGTGGCGACAGGGACGTAACGTTCTGGCAATCGGTTTTGTATCCGAGAAACAACTTTGCCTGTCCGCTCCAATTCGCACCAATGTTTCCATTATCCATCCAGGGAATGTATGCCTCCTGCGCCCCAACCAAGGATAATTGGCGCTGTAAAAGCGTTCCTAAGGAGTTTTCTTGTCCTGTTCGGTAAAGTGCATCGTCCATGTAACCCGCTGTGTGCCCATCTCCAATCGCCATGAATTGTGAGAAATCCGCCTCTCCGGAATTATATGCGTTTTCGGGCGCTTTGGGTTTACACGCAAGGAGCAATATTAGGAAAGCAAAGAAGGATATCTGCCGCATAAGATTTACCATTTATAATTTATCCCAAGACCCGGAGCAAAGGCAATGGTGGTGAAGGTTCCGCTTAATCCCGTTTCCAGGTTGGTATCCGCTCGTTGGATTTTAGTGGCATAAATGGATGCGTCTAAACTAAAATGCTTTGAAAAATCATAGGACAGTCCTGCTGTTCCATACCAACGGTTGGCGTCGGGAGTTTCAGGGGTGACATACCCCCTTTGAACAGGGGAAAAACCAAATCCTCCTCCAACCCTGGCGGTGAGCCTTTCCCCAGACTCTTTGGAAATAGCAACGTATTGCAGCCCGGCGCGAAAGGCGAAAATACTCTTGTACCTTCGAGCAGACTTTGTGTCTAGTAACGAAGACGTATTCGTTGCATAATCAAAGGAAAGGGTGTCGTACGTTTTCCAACCGACATAATTCACATCCAGTACGGCATTCAAATTCTTGTGAGCCTTAACATTTATACCTAGGGTAATAACTGACGGAAGCGGCAAGCTGGAGGTCAGCGAGCCGTTGGGGAAATTAGAGGCTAAGCCTTCTGGAACGTTAAATGCTACGCTCCCTGAGGTGACAGCCATGTTAATTCCTGAACGATACGATAATCCCGCGGTTAAGATTCCCCCTGGATTATAGTACATTCCCAGATTATAGCCAAAACCCATGGCTTTTCCAGTGATTTTAGCATGGCCGAAGGCTCCATCATTGAACTGAACTGGAAGATCTTTTTCAAGCTCCACCTCCCCGGGCGACCAAACGAATCCCGCACCAATGCCAATGTTGTCGGTGATTTTAAAAGAGACCGTTGGCTGAACATGAAAAACCTTCATGGCTAAACGGGTAATCGCAAAGCGACCAATCCATGCGTCTTCGTATTGAACGGTGCTTCCGAAAGGCGTAGTGATGGAAATACCATAGGCTAAACGATGAAATTTTTGGGGTTTAATTAATGCATACAAAGAAAAGGGTGTTCCCACGGGGTTTTTTGTTCGAAAAACCTCTTGTGTTGCTGAATCAACGTACATAACATTGGCAAAAATGGGGGTAGACGCAACATTCACTTGGCTTTTAGAGGCAAAACACGCTCCTCCAGGATTGTAAAACAAGGTTGAGGCATCTTGCACGAAAGCAGACCCCGCACATCCCATGCCTTGTTGTTTTTGACCTTGAAAATTGACCTGGAATCCTTGAGAAAAAACGCTGTTCAACAGGCTAAGTGCAAATAAAGAGGTCCCAAAGAACAATGTTTTGTAGATGTGCATTAACACCAAATTTACTTTTTTTTTTCAAACTTCGTCGTTGAGCCAGGTCGCTTCATCGGTAAATTGGGAAATATCCCTGCGGTCTTTTTTTGTTGGTTTACCTGTTCCGTAGTGCAGATAGGCTTTTTGAGCCTCGATATAATTTCTCCACTTTACAAGCTCTTCTTCCGGGGTAATGTCCAAAATGAACGTTGGCACTAATGCCGCACCAATGCGTTTTTCAGTCAAATCGAGGACTTTGTAGGAAAACCAAGCATTGGCTTTTTGAAGCTTAAGTACATCGCCGGGTTTAATGTCTTTGGCTGCTTTAACCGGAATGTCGTTGCAAAGCACCTTTTTCTTGACAACCCATTCCGTGGCGATAGAACGAGTTTTTGCCAAACGTACAGCCCAAATGTACTTATCGATTCTCAAGTTCTTGTTTTATTTTTTGGGTGAGTCCTTGATATACCAAATTATACGAAGTTAGCATAAGGTTTTCCGCCATGGCTTGTGAAGCGTGCAGGGAAGATAGATCTAAGGTAAGCCAATGCGTTTTATTCATGTGAAAACCGCGGGTTATCCAATCGTATCGTTCCGTTAAATCTTCCACCTCCGAGGGACTTGATTTTATCGTAATATGCTCTGTTTCATAAATATCAACCAGCAAGAACATTTTTCCTCCAACCTTGAAAACAAGTGTTGTTTCATTGAAAGGGAATCCCTCCGTAACATAAGGAAATGAGAGACAAAATGACCTTATTTGATCAAGGTTCATTTAGACATGAACGTAGTCAGGACATTCTTTTTGCCCGAGAAGTTTAAGCATTCTCGCGTGCGAACGAAGCGCCGAAACAAAGGTTCGGTTGCTATGATACGGCAAATTAAATTCTTCGGCAGTGGCTTTAACGATTTTAGACAGCGCGCGGTAATGCACGTGGCAAACATTCGGAAAGAGGTGATGTTCCACTTGAAAATTCAATCCCCCAACAAACCACGTAAACCAACGGGACTTCATCGAGTAATTCGCAGTTGTGTACAACTGATGGACCCTTGAATCTGCCTCGATATCACCTGAATCATTCGGTTGAGCGAAGGTGGTATCGGGAATCACATGAGCGGGCTGAAATACCAACGAGAGCGTTAACCCGGCCAGTAATTGCATTAACGTGAAAGATGCTATCACGATTGGCCAAGAAACCTGAGCGAAGTAAAGGGGCAAAAACAGCACCAATATTGCATAAATCACCTTGCCGAAAAGAATGTAAGCCATGTGTTGAGCATAGGTTAAGCCTTGAGTTTTTGTGAGTCCCATTTCATTGTACCGTTTCGCCTGTTTAAAGTCCTTGGTTAAAAACCACATCATGGTCATCAATGAGTAAAAAAACCACACATAAATGTGCTGATATCTATGAATAGGCTTCCAAGCAGAGTAAGGAGAAAACCGAAGTAAAGATACCGGAGGATCAATGTCTTCGTCGAATCCGTCAATGTTCGTAAATGTATGGTGTAAAACATTGTGTTGGATTTTCCAATTCGTTGGATTTCCACCAATAAAGTACATGATGCTACCCACAAAGTAATTCACGTTCTTGCTGTTGGAATATGCCCCGTGGTTTGCGTCATGCATCACCGAAAGACCTAATCCCGCCATTCCTAATCCTGCAAGCACCCACAATGCGATAAATACCCAAGGGGAAGTAGTAAAAAATGAAAAAGCAATCGGAACAAAATACAGACACATCATGAACAAGGTTTTCACCACCATTCCAACATTGGCGTGACGTGAGATGTCTTTGTCGGCAAAGTATGCCGATACGCGCTGATTGAGGGTTTTGTAAAAAGCCTGGTTGGGGCTTTTCAAAAACGTTGGCGCTGTAAATTTATGATTCATTGGGCAAAATTAAGGTTAAATTGATTCCAAACCTATTAAATCACTTTTTCTTTGCGAACATGACCGTGTGAATGAAAACCTCATCACTCACGGCATCAGGCTCTCCAATCCCAAAATCCGAACGCTTGATAGTGAAGGTTGATTCAATGGATAAGACGCCTTTTTTACCGAAAGAATAAGTAAAGGGGATTGTTTTGCTAAGTTCTTTTCCTTTTGACCTCATGGTTCCACTAACCACCCAAACAGAATCTGAGGACGAAACTTCATTTCCAAAAAAAGTAATCGATGGGTAATTCGCCGCATCGAAAAAATCGGTTGACTTCGCATGCTTCGCCATTCCTTCCATGTTGAGCGACAAAGAATTCACATCAATAACAAGGTCAAATCCCGTAACTATAAGTGAGTCGTTGATCGAAACCCTTCCTTGTACCCCATCAAATGAACCCGAAAAATCATCCGATTTAAGGTTAACTTTCGAATCTTTGGTAAAAAGATAATGGCTTTCGGTAATCGAAAGGTTTTTTTCTGTTTGAGACCATATCCCAACGGCTCCGATAAGGGATGCCAAAAGCATTAGACCTTTAATCATGCCTTAATTTTTAATCACCTCAATATCTGCCGCTAAGTTTATTTCGTCTGATACCACCGCCACCGGCGTATCTTTACCGATTCCAAAATCCAAGCGATTGAATTTTCCTGTTATTTTAAATCCAGCGACGTCAATTCCTGCTCGATTTTTTGCGTTGCCGTTGTGCGTTGCGGTTAAAGTAACTTCTTTCGTAACTCCATGCATCGAAAGATTTCCTTTCACTAAGTACTTTTTGCCCTTCAATTTTGTACAAGAAGTTGATTTGAATTGAATATTAGGGTATTGGCTCACCGCAAAAAAGTCTTCTGATTTAAGGTGATTATCCCTTGCTTCGAGGCCGGTACTAATACTTGATGCCTCTGCGGCCAAATCAAAGGTTGCATTGGAAAAATCGTTATCGTTGGCGGTTGTTACCGTGCAGGTAACCTTGCCAAATGCCCCATTCGCATCTGAAATTCCCATGTGTACCGCTGTAAAACCTAAACGGGAATGAGCGGAGTCCAAGGTCCAACTACCTTGGTTGATTAGGACGAAGGACAATACCAAAAAAGATAAAGCGATGGTTGCAATTTTTTTCATACTACCAAGTTTTATTTAAGCGATTACAAAGTTAAGCACATTAACAAACTAATGGAATATTTGTTGAATAATCGAAAGGGTTTGCGCTACATCAAAACTTGGAACTTGAGTGTTTAGGTATCGGATCATGAGATGAAAGACTTCTTTAAGGGCTTTTTTATCGGTGACCGTGTTCATTTGAAGCATTTCATTCCAAGCTTGAGCGCCCATGGGTTCGTTGCACGGATTCAGGGTAAAAATCCCTTCGTTAACGTCAAACCCCTTAGCGTGTTCTAAAGGCTCAGGTAAATACCCTAATGCTTCCATCCAACGGTTAAGAAACTCAAGAGGTATGGTATATACTTGCTCTGAGTCGTTTAACCGTTGTTCTGCTTCTAACAAAACGGCATATGCTTGCGCATCGAATTGCCGATGTAAGCATGTTTTTCGAATAACCTCACAGAAAAAAAAGGCGATGGCCAATCTCTGCGGATCGTTGTGCCAGGCAATGTTTGCATTTTGGATATCCAAGCGTTTGACCGTATTTGCACCAGATGAATGAGTGAATTCCAATTCATACCGAACAAAGGGAATCAGGGGAGGGTGTTTTTTTGACGGGAACAACTGGAAGGACATTAACCCTTCTTTCTCCAAATAAAATCCTAGCGTTTTGGCGCGTATTGAGAAGGTATTGCGCTGAACAAAAAATCCAGAGGCCGTATAATTCACTCGCCGAAGATAGTTAACCTTTTTTTACAACCACTGATACGTTATTTTGATTTTGTTCCTGTTTCCATTGGTTGAGTTTCGATTTAATTTTACCATCTTTGCTAGCTTTGACTTGATCTTTAACGTCATCTGCCTTCTTTTCCTCTTTTTGTGGGTTAAAATTAATTTTCACCACCTCTTTACTTTGCTTGGATGCTTTCATTTCTTTTACCGTTGTGTCAGCTTTAAACGCGCCAAATTCTGTTTTCAAGATGGACTTAACCGTTTCTTTTTCTTGAGTAAATTGCTGTTTAATGTCTTGTTTGCGGGAAGACTTATCCCATTCAATGGTGGGGTTGTCCAAATTACCGTACATTCTTAAGTATACCTTAAGGCCTGTCCCATCATCCACAACGGTTCCAAAATCAGCGTCTCGGTCTTCGCCAAGGAGTTCTCTAAAATCGAACTTAATGCGGTAATCTATCTGTTGTTCAAAAGAATGTGTGCCAGACAATTCAAGGTTCATGGCATTCGATTCAATGCGCATGTTTGGTATGGTCAAAACTCCCCGCTGTATGGTAAAGGTGTTTTCTAGGGTGTTAAATGAAATGTCTCTTAAATTTCGTTCAAAATGGTCGATATTCCGTTTTCCGATAAGTAATTTGCCGGAGTTTGTTTTCAAGCTTGAAGCAACCTCTTCCAATGCCTTAACATTGCGAAGTGCACCGTCAACGACTTTTAGATGGGCGCTCACCTTCATCTGGTTTAGATCTATTCCTCCAATAAGGTTAAACGGCGCAAAGAAATTTATCTCTGCAAGCGCTTGACCGGAAATTTGTTGGGCCGTAATTACCTCTTGATCAAAATTATTCCACTCTTTAAACATCGGGGCAAAATGCAAATTACGGGTACTTAATTGAGCATTGATTAGCAAATGTTCCGGTGCGTCCTCATCGATACTTAGATTTCCGTAGATATCCGCTTCCCCGTTGCGTAGGGAAAGGGATGGGAAATGAATTCTGCCTTTTAGAATGTTGAGATGTCCATTGATTTGTTCGAACCGGTGATTGTCGTACGATATCTTTTGGGCATTCAGGGAAATGGTTCCTTCAATATTTCTTGGTAAGGCAAATTGTTTACCCTCGTTGTCCAATTTTTCTTCTATCGTGGTTTTGCCTAAATCTTCAACGAAAATGTTCTTGCTGGTAATTGCCCCGTCTACCATCAAATTCCCTTTACTCGACAAATAATTATAGACATTTCCAAAACTGCCGTTAAGATTTACATCGCTATTATTAAGCACCAACGTTGCCCCTTGTATTTCCACTCTGCTTCCTTTAAGGGCGAAATCCCCATTGATGTTCTTAAAAGTTCTGTGGTCATTTTTGGCTTTAAAACCAACATTGCGAAGATTTAGATGCCCATTTACCTTATTTACTGTTACCTCATTGTCCATTTGAAGGTCGAATTCAGCGTTAAGTTTTGCCAAGCCGTTCAATTCATCCAGGTAAGTGTTTTTGTATATCTTGCTGACGACACCCAGGTCTATGCCTCCTTTGACGGATCCTTTAACCCGAGGTTGGAGAAAATTGCTGACGATGATATTGCCTTGGAAAGGTCCTGCAATGCTAACGAAGTGAACGTTCGACAAACTCAATCGGTCTTGTTGTGGAGTACCGTTACTATGGTAACTTCCGCTGAGCGACAATTGTGAAATGTGAGTGTTTTTAACCGGCTCTTTTAAGTGTCCGTTCTTTACCTTAAAGTTACAATCGATTTGGGTTTGTGGATGGTTTTTATTGGAGGCTAATGTTAGATTAAAATCAACAGTTCCTCTTCCTTTGTAGGCTTCTAACTCTTTTTTTGCCGTTTCAATGGATAGTTTGTTAACAACTTCTACCAACGGCAAGGATTCTGCATTGAGTGAAATATCCATGCTGTCGGGAGTGTAAATACCGCCCAGCGACAAGGGGATTGATGCAATGAGTATTTGGGTTTTTGGAAATGTAATGCTTCCTGTTTCCGCATCAATATTCATGGATAGCTCTACTTCAACGGGTTTATTCTTTACCAAAACAACTGCCCCCGATTGTATTTCCTTCACGTGAAATTTACCTTGAGCATTCAGCGCGAATTTCAAGTCATTCATATTGCCTGAAAAGGTCATTTCTTCCAACGAAGTCCGAATATTCTGTTCGTCCGAGGCATTTAAATAGTTAACGGCAAAGTTCAGTGTTCTGAAGCTGCTTATTTTTACGGCCAATGGATTGCTCGACGTGTCGCTAGAGGGGCGAATGATGTTGTAGTTTGTTGCTCCGGACTTGGAGGTTTTTACATTAAGCTCCCCGTTTTTTAACTCCACGACCCGAATATGATAATCCTCTTTCCACAAATCCCAAGGATTAAATACCATTCGTATTCTTTCGGCTGTTAATAATTTACCATCACTTTTTTCATGAGGAAATGCGTCGTTGATTTTGACCTCATTGAGATTGATTGCTAGATTTGGAAACGTTGACCAAAACGTAACGTCAGCAGATTTGAAATATACAGGTTCTTTAAACTGCTTGCCCACCTCATTCAACACGGCATTACAAATTCTATCCTGAAATACATACACTAATAGCGTGATTACTGCTACGAGAGAAATAAGGGAGAACGCTCCCCATTTAACCCCTTTGATACATCTTTCTTTTCCCGTCATTGCCTTTGTTTGTGGGCAACTTAACGGAAATACGGGGTTAAAGGTTACGGAATTCTTGGTTTTCTTTTACGAATGTAAATAACGATTTCCTGTGGCTCCTAGTGCGGCCTCTTTGACGGCCTCTGAATACGTTGGATGAGGGTGGCAAATCCGAGCAATATCCTCGGCTGACGCTCGGTATTCCATGGCGATTGCTGCCTCCATGATTAAATCAGCTGCACGAGCTGATATCATATGCACCCCAAGGACTTCATCGGTGGTTTTATCCGAAAGAATCTTAATAAAACCACTGGTGTCCATGGAGGCCCTTGCTCTCCCAAGCGCTTTGATGGGGAAATTTCCAACATTGACCTCAATTCCCATGGTTTTTAGTTCTTCCTCTGTTTTACCGATACTGGCTACCTCCGGCCAAGTATAAATCACGCCCGGGATTAAATTATAGTTTATGTGCGGTTTTTGTCCTGCAATCCACTCAGCAACAAATACTCCTTCCTCTTCCGCTTTGTGGGCCAGCATTGCGCCTCGAACAACATCACCAATCGCATATATAGTAGGAACGGCTGTTTGGAGGTAATCGTTTACCTCAACTTGTCCGCGAGCATTTACGCTAATCCCTACTTTATCGAGCCCCAATCCTTCGCTATACGCTTTTCTTCCCACCGCAACTAAGCAATAATCTGCTTCTAAGGTTACCTCATTACCTTTTTTATCCAAAGCAACAACCGATGTTTTATCTCCTAGGTTGGTAACTTTTTGCACTTGATGCTCAAAATGAAATTTAAGTCCTTCTTTTTTAAGAATCTTGGTGAGCTCTTTTCCAATAGATCCATCCATGGTGCCCAATAAGGTTGGTGAATTTTCCACCACCTCCACTTCGGACCCCAAACGAGCATAAACGGATCCGAGTTCTAATCCAATAACCCCTCCACCGATTACGATGAGTTTTTTCGGAATTTCCTTCAATGAAAGAGCTTCGGTTGAGGTGATAATTCTATGTTTATCAGGAACCATGCTCGGAAAAAAATTGGGTTTAGAGCCTGTTGCTATGATAACGTTTTTGGTTTGAAGTTCCTTCACTCCCTCGGAGCCCGTGACGGCAATCGTATTGGCGTTGATAAACGAGCCTATACCATGGTGCACTTCAATTTTGTTTTTGTCCATTAAGAATTTTACCCCTGCACAGGTTTGACTTACCACATCGTTTTTGCGTTGGATCATTTGCGCAAAATTCGCTTTGACATTGCCTACTTCGATACCATGCTCCTTGAAATGATGGGTTGCGTTGTAAAAATGCTCCGAAGAATCCAGCAATGCCTTGGAGGGAATGCATCCCACGTTGAGGCAAGTGCCGCCCAAGGTTGAGTATTTTTCCACCAAGGCCGTTTTGAGGCCTAACTGTGCGCAACGAATGGCTGAAACGTATCCTCCAGGGCCCGAACCGATAACTACAACATCGTACATAATGATAGATTTTGCACAAAATTACGATAAGACGGTAGATAATTCCTAAAAATGACCGCAAATAAGCAACCTATTGCCAGCAAAAGTGTTTAAAGAAAGATCATGAAAGAAGAAGTCCTGTTGGCTGGTGCGGGATGGCTAGGAATGCCCTTAGCCCTTCGGCTTAAAGAAATCGGGTGCGATGTTCGTGTTGTCGGTCAGACTGCTGAAAAAAAGGGGGAATTCCATCGCCTTGGCCTTGAATATCTTTGCGTAGATTATAATCAATTGCCGAAACTCCGCTGCAACAAATTGATCATCTGTATTCCTCCAACGGAAAATTACCTTTCCATTATTCAAAACCTACTCAACGCGGTTCAACCTTCTTTCACCCTTTTTACCATTTCCACAAGTGTGTACGCCCAAACTACAGGAACGATTGAAGAGGCCTCTGTTTGCGAAGGCAACTCGATGCTTTTCGATGCGGAAAAATTAATCCTAAACCATGTTTGTACTAGCACAGTTTTACGGCTCGGGGGTTTAATGGGTTGTAATCGAAATCCTGCAAGGCATTTCAGCGGTAAAACGAATTTATCGAACGGTCTTGCCCCCGTAAATCTAATCCATCAATTGGATATCCTACGTTTCGT
>JBJTXE010000104.1:0-2629 GCA_046082075.1 Bacteroidota bacterium | reverse complement strand
AGCCACTAAAAATTTACTTAAATGAGCGTAAAACGTTTCTAAACTATTGTAATGACGAAGAATTACCAAATTACCGAAACCTCCGCTATTGTACTTAGCATATCGAACTTTTCCAGAAAACATAGCATAAATAGTATCTCCTACATTTAAATCCAAATCAATACCGTTGTGATACCTACCGCTTCGTGGACCATAACGCGAATTGACTTTTATTTTTTTCATAGGAAAGCAAAAATCCATCTGATTTTCCGCTGCAAATTCGTTGAGACACAACCAAATCGTATCGTTCATATTGCTTAAATCGTTGGATTCCGTGAAAACTGTTTCATTGGACCACGATTGGGTGATGGGGGGCGCAAAAGCACTAACTAGGGTGTGGATGCGTTCGTTCATGACACCTGTAAATGAGGGGTCGTTTGCAAGCGACCACGTATGATCCTCGTGCAATATCAGCGTTCCTTTTTCGGTGGCGATGGTATCAATCCCCGGTTGGGCAAATGCCATGAACGGTAATAAAATCAATCCAAGGGACCAATGACGGAAGTTAAAAAGCATCCTGTCAAAGATACCACAAAAAACTATAATTCCCTTACCGAACGAATAGTTAGGTTGTAAAACACCGCTTCATTTGGCTGAACAAGGGTTCCATAGCCCTGAGAACCATAGGCCTGCTCCGGTGAAATTAAGGCAAAAATCTTTTGTCCGGGTCGAGCAGTTTTAAGGAGCCCTCTTAATCCAGGGACTACGTTTTTCTGACCAGGGATGTAGGACAAGGTTAAATGTTTTCGGTAAGTATTCTGAACGTTGGGGTTTGATTTGGAACTAGCAATCGCGTGGTAAAAAATTTCTTTATCCTCTGTTTCGTCCAATTTCGTTGGCTCGCCTTTATCAAAAACCCAATATTTAACGCCATTCTTATCTCCATCAGGCGACACCTTTGCGAGTACCTTGACGTAGAGCCACACCTCCGAATTCGGAGGAACAATGTTGTTGATCCCCTTGCTCCCATAGGCCATTGCTGCAGGAATAATGACTTTGGCAAAATCCCCTACGCGCAGATGATGAAGACCAAGATCCCACCCTGCAATTTGCATATTGTAACCCACTAAATAAGGGATAAATGGAAGTTCAACGCGGTTATTCCCATCAATTATTTTTCCATCGGGTAAGGTTAAACGGTAGGACAATAAACAAACTTCGCCGTCCTTGAGAGTAGGATTTGACTTAAAAGGAGACGCAATCCATTCGACCGATACGCCGTTTCCAACGTTCAGACGTTCCTTGATGTTTTTCTCGTCAAATTCTTCCAACGGATTGTCTTTACCACTTGAAACCGATTGGTTTTTCTTGGGTTTTTGTTCTTTATCGGTCTTAACCGTGTTCTTTTTAGGGACAGGGTCCGCACACCCCAGCAATATTATTCCAACAGCGAAAACGTACAACAAACGTGTAATCATTGTAAATCGATTAGTTCAACGTCTAATACTAGTATCGAAAGAGGGGGGATTTTTTGCAAATCTCCTACCAATCCATGCGCTAAATGGCTCGGCAAAATAAACTTAGCCTTTTCACCCTTTCGCATTAATTTCAATCCTTCGTTAAGTCCTGATTCGCGATCGTTATGGTCGATGGGAATTTCCTCGTAAAATTCCGAATCCGTTTCGTAGCAAATTCTTCCGTCCAATAAACTAATCTTAACAATCGCCAAAGCGGTTTTACCAGGCTGTGCCAGTTCACCCTTTGAAACAGGTTTGATCATTTGATAGCGAAGTCCTGTGGAGGTCATCTGCATCGACAATTCCTGATGGTGCTCAAGGTAGAAAGCGATTTTTAATTGTTCGCGGTCATTGACTTCTTTTTGATAGGACACCGAGTGGTTGGTCGACCAATCGTTGCTCTCCTTAGCTTTCTTCACAGGGGTGCTGCATGAGAACAAGCAGCATAAAAGAAGGAGAAACAAAGTTGGCATCAATGTGAAAAAAGTTCGTGCATTAAACTCAATAATCTCGAAATGGTTACGTCCATGGAATCGGGCGAAAATCCACCAGCGGCATACACATGCCCGCCGCCATTAAAGTACTTTTTTGCAAATTGATTAACGTGCACTTCATCTTTGGAGCGAAACGACATTTTAATCCCGTCGCTTTTCTCTTGGATAAGAACTCCCGCTTTTATTCCTTCAATCGACAAAATGGTATTCACCAGCCCTTCGGTATCTCCCGATTGATAGTTGAAGCGTTCCAATTCGTTTCGAGTCAACCAAATATACCCGAAAGGGATTCCTTGCGAAGATTGGTTCAACAGGACCAACTTTTCACTGATAGCAAAGCCCCGCAATTGCAATTGATTTACACTGTTATTGTCAAAAACCTCTTGGTGTATTTTCCATTGCTCAATGCCGCAACGGATCAATGATGCAACGATTTCATGGGTTTTTGCCGTTACGGAAGGGAAACGAAACGACCCAGTATCGGTGGTAATTCCGAGGTAAAGGCATCGTGCAACGTATTGGTCTAGGGCAGATAATAAATCCATCCCTTCAAAGCATTGGTAGATTAACTGGCACGTGGAGGAGCAACTTACTTCGGAAATCGTTAACTCTGCAAAGTCTTCGGGTTCGGTGTGATGG
>JBJTXE010000103.1:0-3667 GCA_046082075.1 Bacteroidota bacterium | reverse complement strand
GTTAAAATTTTAAATACGGGAATTTTAGAGTCCAATACGCCCATTAAAATTTCCATCGAGAGCAATTCGGTATTTGGATTCCAAGCTCGATCCCTCATGGGGGGACACTACCAATATCGTTTGAGCGATAAAATGAAATTTGGTGCAACTTGGGTTAGGATGACCGAACGTCCTGTTACCCAAAAAGTGGATTTTGGCAGTGAACCCTTTAAAAACAATGTAGTAGGGCTCAACTTTAGTATTCGAACCGACGTCCCTTTGTTAACGCGTTTGGTGGATTTATTACCTGTAATTTCGACCAATCAAATGTCGACATTCTCCATTAACGGTGAAGCGGCTTATTTGATTCCGGGACAACCTCGGGTCATAAATAAGGCCGGTACGTCTTACGTGGATGATTTCGAAGCCAGTCAAAGTACGATTGATTTAAAATCAGCCTCGGCATGGCGCTTGGCATCCATTCCACAAGGGCAACCCGATTTATTTCCAGAAGCTTCTTCACAGTCCCTGTCTGCTGGTTTTCGACGGGCTAAAATGGCGTGGTACACCATTGATCCGGTTTTCTATCAAAGCAACAACCTAACCCCTGATCATATTAAACAGGATGCTTCCATGTTAGCGGATAGCCGGATGCGCTTGGTGAATTTCACCGATATTTTTCCCAACCAGCAGTTGCAATACGGCTCGATTCCGAATATTACGGTTTTCGATGTTTCTTATTATCCGAAGGAAAGGGGAATGTATAATTACGATACCACGAATACCGTTGATAGCGTTGGGCATTTTACCAATCCAGAAAATCGATGGGCAGGGATTATGAGAGGCTTGTCAACCAACGATTTTGAATTGGCCAATGTACAGTTCATTCAATTCTGGATGCTCGATCCGTTTAACGACGATGCGGAAAATCAGAACCCAAATGCATTAATGAACGGGGGTGATCTTTATTTTAACATCGGAAATGTGTCCGAGGATGTATTACCGGATTCTCGCAAAGAATATGAAAACGGCATTCCCCCTTTTGGAACCAGCATCACGGACAATGTAGATACCACCCTTTGGGCAAGAGTTTCCAATGAACAAGTAGTGGTGAACGCTTTTGACACGGATCCAGCTTCAAGGTTGAATCAAGATATTGGATTAGATGGCTGGAACAGTACTGAAGAACAATCTGCTTATCAGTCGTATGCTAATTGGGTTCAAAACAATCCCAATATTACTCCCAATGCCAAGGCTCGCATGTTACAAGACCCCTCCAATGATGATTACAATTACTATTTAGATGATAATTTTGACAACCAACAGCTCAACATATTAGAGCGATACAAGCGATACAACGGCATGGAGGGCAATGCTCCCACAACGAATATGTCGGACACGGCCAATGTAGCAGGGTATCCAACCCAGGCAACCAATATGCCAGATCTTGAAGACATCAATCAGGACAATAATTTATCGGAATCTGAAGCTTATTTTCAATATAAAATGAGCCTCCGTCCGGGAGATATGCAAGTGGGGAAGAATTTTATTACCAACGTGCAGCTATACCAAAACGGAAATAAAACGGAGAAATGGTATCAGGTGAGAATTCCTCTGACCTCCTATGAGAAGAAAGTCAACGGGATTCAGGATTTTAGGTCCATCCGTTTTATGCGTTTATTCATGAAGAATTTCGATGAGCAAACGCAGCTTCGCTTTGCGAAAATGGAATTTTTAAGGGGCGAATGGAGACCTTACCTTCTTGACTTAACACAACCCGGAATCAGTGTGCAGCCGGATCCTAATCTTACTACTTTCAACATTTCTGCGGTAAACGTGGAAGAAAACGATCAGCGAACTCCGGTGAAATATGAAGTTCCCCCTGGAATCGTTAGGGAAATAGACCCTTCGCAAACCTACCAACGTCAAATGAATGAGCAGGCACTTTTGATGGATGTTTGCAATCTACAAGACGGAGATGCACGGTCTGCCTATAAAAATGTTGTGTTCGATGTACGTACCTACAAAAAGTTAAAAATGTTTGCGCACGCGGAAGAGGTTAATCCTTTGATTCCTTTCAATGATAAGGACGTTACCTTATTCGTGCGCTTAGGTACCGATTTCGTTGATAATTATTACGAGTATGAATTGCCTCTTCATAAAACGCAATGGGGTGCAACAGCACCTGAAGATATTTGGCCCGAATTGAACAACATTGAAATTGTTTTTGATGATTTGTTGAACTTGAAAAAGGAACGAAATAAAAAGGTCGAGGATGGTGTTTCTGGTGTGTCCACGATGTTTGAATACAGTAAGGACGATCCAGCCAACAGCGATCGAAAGATTCGAGTGAAAGGTTCCCCCAATTTACAAGCTATAAAAACCATCATGATAGGGGTTCGAAACCCGCTTCAATCCGACCCTTCCAATAATTGGCCCGATGACGGTCAACCCAAATGTGTTAACGTATGGGTCAATGAATTAAGGCTAACAGATTTTGTGAGCGACGGGGGAGGAGCAGCGGTTGGACAGG
Source organism: Bacteroidota bacterium (assembly GCA_046082075.1). Classification (GTDB taxonomy): domain Bacteria; phylum Bacteroidota; class Bacteroidia; order Flavobacteriales_D; family Crocinitomicaceae; genus UBA952. Next base: position 1,155 of record JBJTXE010000103.1, on the reverse strand, counting down.
CCCAGTTACAAGTGGCGGATTTTGCCACGGTTTCTGCCTCAGGTAATTATTCTGGTATTAATTGGGGTTCCATCGAAAGCCGTGTTCAAGACCGTCAAAGGAATGAGAAAATTGGCGTTGATATGAACACAACGGTTCAATTAGGCCAGTTCTTTGGGAAACAAGCCAAAGTTTCCCTTCCGTTCTTTTATGGTTATTCGTGGAACGTGATCAATCCGGAGTACGACCCCTTCAATCCCGATATTAAGTTGGCGGATTACGACTTAGCTACGCGCAAAGAACGCGCTCGCCTCGGCCAGGACTTTAACGAAAGACGTTCGTTCAATTTCACGAACGTTCGTAAAGAAGCGAAAGCAGGGGCCAAGCCGGCGTTCTGGAGAATTTCTAACTGGTCGGCTAGCTACTCTTACGCCGAAAATTTAAAACGAGATTTTAACACCAATTACGACAGAACCAGAAATTATACCTCGGCGCTTAACTACAATTATACCTTTACAGGTAAAGCTTTGGAGCCTTTTAAGAAATGGAAACCAGTTCAAAAATCGAAATGGTTAGTTCTGGTGCGTGATTTCAACCTATTCTTGATGCCGAAGAATTTGACCTTCACCAATGATTTCTTGAGAATGTATAATGAACGCCAAGTGCGCAACAATTTGGTGCCGAATTATCAATTCAACCCCGTTTTTCTTAAGAAGTTTGATTGGAACAGAAATTATAATGTAGGTTATGATATTACCAAAAACCTTAAAGCCTCTTTTGCAGCAACGAATAAGGCCATATTCGTAGAAGGCAATAACCGTGTCGATCGTAAGAATGATCCTCTCGCGTACCAAGAGTTTAGGGATTCGATTCGATCTCAGTTATCCACCTTTGGACGAACCATGGAATACGGACACAATTACAGCTTGAGTTATGCGGTTGTTTTGAATGGTATTTCCGAATTCTGTCTGGGCAAGAGGTGCACGCTGCCAATTATAGGTGCCGTTGTATTTTATATTCGCCGTAAGCCAATCGGTTAATGGGAATTTATCAAAAGGAACCGCATAACTCAAGCTGTAATTGTGTCCGTATTCGTAGAAGGCAATAACCGTGTCGATCGTAAGAATGATCCTCTCGCGTACCAAGAGTTTAGGGATTCGATTCGATCTCAGTTAT
>JBJTXE010000102.1:0-2902 GCA_046082075.1 Bacteroidota bacterium | reverse complement strand
ATCAACCTTGGTTTGTCCGAACCCCTTTACGGAACGGAAACCAAAGTACGCACCTACCATCGTAAAATCGAATTGTTCGAAAATCATTCCTTGCACCCTCAGGTGTTGAACTCCCTGGTGGAATTAATGGCCGATAAAAAGGTGATGGTATTATGCGGTCAGCAGCCACCTACTCCGGGGCTTCAAGAAGCGCTGGAAACTTTTGCCCAAAACAACCATGTGGTAGTGCTCACTGAAAATACGTCGAACGTTATTTCCGATCGTTTCAATGCATGCATCGACCGATCGCTGAACTCCATCGACGCTGCGATGGAACCCGACTTCATGCCCGAGATATTGATCACCATAGGCGGAGCTGTCGTTTCCAAAAGGATAAAATCGTTTTTACGACGCACTCCTTTAGCTGCCCACCTTCGCACAGGGTTGGATTTCCCTGAAATGGATACTTACCAACAATTAACTCATTCCATTAAAGTTCCTGCCTTGGAATTTTTCCAAAAGCTGAATGAGGTAATGGAACAAACCCAAGGGTCAACCTATTTTGAACGATGGAAAGCTTTGGATACTGAAATTCAAAAAAAGTCTGAACTTTTCGAAACTCCGCAAGATGCGTTGGTAGATTTTGAGGTCTATCGTGCGTTTTTCACCTTGTTGCCGGAACATTCGGTCGTTCACCTAGGCAATAGCTCCGTGATTCGCTACGCTCAATTATTCAATCCGATCAAGGGATGCACCTATCTTTCGAACCGAGGAACCAGCGGAATCGACGGATGCCTCAGCACGGCTATGGGATATGCCTCAAAAGACACTCGGCTGAATGTCCTACTCATCGGAGACGTGAGCTTTTTGTACGACGTAAACGCCTTGCAACTCAAAGAACTTTCCCCCAACTTAAAAATCATTTTGATCAACAACCAAGGAGGCGGAATCTTTAACATCATTGAAGGTTCAAAAGATGCTCCAGAGCGGGAAAAGTACTTTGAAGCGAAACATTCGCGCAACGGATCGGTCGCTGACGCCTTTGGATGGAAATACCGTCGCATTGAACAACGGGCCTTGTTGGTGGATTCATTGCGTGACTTACTCTTCCATGATGCAATTGAATGCCTAGAGATTTCAACAAATGACATAATATCTCCACGTACATTGAACGACTTTTTTACCTTTGTGAGATAATGCAATACTTCGAAATTTTTCTTCAGTACCAAGGTTGGCTTTACTTATTACTCCTATCGCTTTTGGAGGTAGTTTTGGGGATTGACAACGTGATTTTCATTTCCATCATTACGGATAAGATGAAAAACCCGGCCTTAAAGAACCGAGCACGCTCTTTAGGATTAACCTTGGCCCTCATTATTCGTTTTGTGCTGTTAGGCATGTTGAGCCTATTAATACACTTAATTGAGCCGATTTATGCGCCTTGGTTTGGTGAATTTAATTACGAAGATTTGGTCTTATTGGTTGGGGGCTTATTCCTCATCTACAAAAGCACCTTGGAAATGCACCGAAGTGTTAAGCACGAAGAAAAAAAATCGTCGAAAAGTGAGCTTACCTTTCGAAATGTGGTTACACAAATCGTTTTGGTAGATATCGTTTTCGGTTTTGATTCGGTGATTTCCGCCATCGGAATGACCAACGGAATGGAGCATGAACTTCACGCCAACCCAATCGCCATCGTTTATCTATCCGTACTCATTTCGATGTTGGTAATGATTCGATTTTCTGGGATTATCAGCGATTTCATTCAGAAAAATCCTACCATTAAAACCATTGCTCTCAGTTTTTTACTGATGATTGGTGTGTTTCTAGTGGCTGAAGCCTTCGGACACAACATTCCCAAAGGTTACATTTATTTCGGTTTCGGATTTTCCATATTTGTGGAACTGCTGAACATGCGAATTCGAAAAAACGAACGTCAGTAGCGTAAACCTATCGCTAATTTGAGGTCATCGGACAGCAAATAGTGGGGGTCTTTTTTCAACGCGCTGGAAATGCCCTTGGAGGAACGTACTTCGTAAATAATGGTTTTTTTATGAATGGATTTAAGGAAATTAACCTGTTCTAGGGTAATCTTTTCATTCCGAATGCAAATACCCCGAAGTTTGGGTTCGTTCTCAAGAAATGAACTGCTCAAATCAGAAAAATCTTCAAGGGCAAGAAAAGTGGGAAAATCACTTTTGAAAACATCAAAATACCCTTGATTTGGAACGATGATGCGATACTTGGAAGTATCCAAATTCAAGGTCAGCAAGGAAACAAGCAAGGAATCTTTGTTCGTAAGTAAACTACCTTTAATGTCGAGAAAGGTGGTTCTTTGCGATAGATCATACACCAAATCCGGGGTCAATACAGTCAACCGTTCCTTTTTCATGGTGCGGTACCGTCCTGCTGCCAAGTAATCCGAGGTGGAGGATTCAACCGTACCGCGTAAATTGGTTGAGGCATCCAGGGATTCGTCGTGAAATAACCACAACTGACCTTTGGCGTCCATCCTTACATCAACCTCTACCCCGCTGCAATGAGGCAAACTCAAGGCATAGTCGATCGCTTCGCGGGAATTGTCATGATACATCGCATTGGATATGTTCAGCCCTGTAGCTGCATGACCAAAAATTTGGGTTGAGCTGTCGCTGCGCTTGCTGCATCCTATTGCTAAAACAATAAAAGCGAAAAATAAACTAATCAAACGCATAACGCACACCGAGGTATAGGGAAAAATCTAAAAAGGAATGAATGACTTTATGTTGCTGTTCCCAAGCTTGGGAAATACCTGTTAAAAGAAAGGGGTCCAATGGAAAAATGTGCCTTCGATGCAGAGGCAAGCTGAGTTGGTGCCCGAGTTCCATGCGGTAATAATTAAAGGCAAAGGGCGCTGCCAGCCTACCGCAATTCAGCCGAAGAT
>JBJTXE010000101.1:0-12508 GCA_046082075.1 Bacteroidota bacterium | reverse complement strand
GTGTTTTATTTTCAAAAAAAAAGGCCCCGAATTCACGAGACCTATTTGGTGCGGATGGAGGGACTCGAACCCGCACACCTCACGGCACTAGATCCTAAGTCTAGCGTGTCTACCAATTTCACCACATCCGCATTTCCAATCATAGACCCCGTTGAGTCAATTGGACGGCAAAGATACAAAAGAAATGAAAAATAACAAGGGATGTACTAGCGTTTTTGACCTTTTAACGATTCCCTGATTTCCTTCATGAATTCTGAAGCGAACACAAAGGCATTTATTTCAGGGTTATCGGTGGTAATGATGGAATGTCGATCGCCTTCCCACCATTTTTTTCCTTGGTGAATGAATAATACGCTGTCACCGATTTCCATAACGGAATTCATGTCATGGGTGATCACCATGGTGGTAATGCCATATTCGTAGGTGATATCCTTGATAAGGCTATCGATCACAATAGCGGTTTTTGGATCCAGTCCTGAGTTAGGTTCGTCGCAGAACAAATATTTAGGATTCATGGAAATGGCGCGTGCAATCCCAACGCGTTTTTGCATTCCACCGGAACATTCCGAAGGATATAATCCGTTTCTTCCCGATAAATTCACCCTTTCCAAACAAAAATCAACGCGCATTTGCATTTCTTTTTTGGTCATTTTCGTAAACATGGAAAGCGGAAATTTGACGTTTTCTTCAACGGTCATGGAATCAAACAAAGCACTGCCTTGAAATAACATACCTATTTCCTGACGAATTTCACTTTTCTCGCTTTTCTCCATGGCGGTAAAATCCCTTCCGTTGAATAAGATGTTTCCCGAGTCCACCTCGTGCAAGCCAACCATGCATTTCGCTAAAACGGATTTACCTTGACCGGATTGGCCAATGATCAGGTTGACCTTGCCGGGTAGGAAAGTCGCCGAAACGTCGAAAAGCACTTGCTGCTTACCAAAGGTCTTGTTGACCGAAACCACTTCAATCATTAGAGCAACATGAGTTTGGTGATGATGAAATTAAAAATCAGGATGACAACGCTGCTAACGACCACTGATTTGGTCGAGGCTTTTCCAACATCCAAAGAGCCTCCTTTAACATAATAACCGTAAAATGAAGAGATCGAGACGATGATGAAGCCAAAGGCCACAGTTTTGGTTAAGGCATAGTAAATGTTGTAAACATCGAACCATGAGCGTAAACCGAGAATATACGTTTCTGGGCTTTGTAAGCCGGAAATCACCAAGGCGGCGAAACCACCCAACATGCCTAAAAACATGGAAAAAATTACCAAAACAGGAAAGTAAGCAATGGCCGCAATAACCTTGGGAAATACCAAATAATTCAAGGAGTTGACCCCCATGATTTCCAGAGCATCAATTTGTTCGGTGATGCGCATGGTTCCAATTTCAGAAGCAATGTTGGAACCAACTTTTCCTGCAAGGATAAGGGATATGATGGTGGGTGAGAATTCCAGGATAATACTCGACTGAGTGATATAACCTACCGTGTATGCCGGCAACAGTGGGCTGTCCATGTTGGAGGCGGTTTGCAAAGAAATAACGGCACCGATAAAGGTCGACATTAAGGCAACAATCGGGATAGAGTTAATACCGATGTGTTGAACCTCGTGCATGAGCATTTTCCAAAAAATGGACATTTTTCGGGGTTTGCGAAACACCCATCCCAACATAAGAAAATAAGCTCCAATGTTTCGAATGTAGATCATGCCGCTAAAGGTACTATTTATTTTTGCGCTACGTCCATTATTTTCTTTTCTAACTTTATCAAATGAACCAAGCGTTGCGCTATGAGCAAGTATTTCAAAAGTACCTACCTAAGCCTTTTGTTGCTTTGGTCGTAAACCTATTGATGCAGTCGAATGTCCAATTCAAAATTGTTAAAAGCCGTTCCACAAAATTGGGGGATTTTCGCCCGAAAAACCTCCAGGGAAAACCCCAAATCACGGTGAATGGGAATTTGAATCCGTATGCGTTTTTAATAACCACGCTGCACGAATTTGCCCATTGGAAAACCTTTGAACGGTATGGAAGAAACGCCGCACCTCATGGCGCAGAATGGAAATCCTCCTTCGCAAGTTTGATTGAAAAAATTATTGATCATCCTGAACTTCCTCTTTCATTGAAGGCCGCTTTAAAAAAATCTCTCACGAACCCCAAGGCTTCTTCCTGTACAGATTTGCGGTTAAACCGTGTATTAATGAGTTTTGACGTACCTGTTGGGGCAGAATCAACCTTAGAAAACCTCCCAAAAAACGCTACCTTTGCACTAAGTAATCGCCTTTTTGTAAAAGGCAATAAACGTAGATCCCGCGTAGAATGCAAAGAGTTAAGTTCTGGAAAATTGTATTTAGTGCATTTGCTCGCCAAAGTAACCCCTATCAATGAAGATGAAAGATCCAAATACCTATAGTTTAATTATGGCCGGCGGAATAGGTAGCCGTTTTTGGCCAATGTCCACTCCCCAAAAACCCAAACAGTTTTTAGACGTGTTGGGGATAGGAAAGTCCCTGCTGCAATTGACCTTCGAGCGAATGCTTGCGTTTTCTGAGGTGCAAAATATTTACATCTTAACGAACGAAGAATACTTGGAATTAGTGTTGGAACAGTTGCCAGGAATTAAAGCTGCTCAGGTGATTTGTGAGCCTCAACGTAAAAATACCGCCCCCTGCATCGCTTTTGCTGCCGCAAAAATAAATAGCATCAATGCCAATGCTACTCTCGTTATTTCTCCCTCCGACCATTTGATATTGAATGCAGAAAAGTTCAACCAATGCATTTTAAGGGCCATTGATACTGCTGCCATGGATCAATTGGTAACCTTGGGAATTCAACCTACTCGCCCTGATACCGGGTACGGCTATATTGAAATTGCCAATAAATCTACCGGTCAAGTACACCCCGTATTGCGTTTTAGAGAGAAACCAGATGTAGAAACGGCCAAAGCGTTCGTTACCTCTGGAAATTATTTTTGGAATGCTGGCATTTTTATTTGGAAAGCTTCCACTGTTTTAAGTGCATTTGAATCCCATGCCATGAACCTTCACCGTTTGTTTTGCCATGATTTAACCAAGTATAATGGTCCACATGAACAGGCCTTTATGCGAGAATCTTTTGCTGCATGTGAAGATATCTCCATTGATTTTGCTGTGATGGAACACGCGTCTAATGTTTCTGTGGTTCTCTCCGATTTTGATTGGAGCGATTTAGGGACTTGGGGAAGCCTTACAGACCACCTGAACAAAGACGACCATGGCAATGCCGTTGTGGGAGAACAGGTTCATATGTTCGAAGCTGAAAATTGTTTGGTCCACATGCCCAAAGGCAAAGTGGCTCTTTTGGACGGATTAAAGGATTATATTGTCGTTGATGCGGATGGCATGTTGTTGATTCTTCGAAAAGACCATGAACAGGAATTGAAACGATATTTAAAAGTGTTAGAAACGGCAAAACCAGTTCAGCATTCCCATGGTTAAAATTCGTTCCCTTGAATTGGGGGATTTTCCGTTGCTTTTAGCTCCGATGGAAGATGTTAGCGATCCTCCTTTTCGTGCCTTGTGTAAAAAACACGGTGCGGATATGATGTATACGGAATTTATTTCTTCAGAGGGACTTATTCGTGATGCGGTTAAGAGCGTTCAAAAAATGGATATTTTCGAATATGAAAGGCCCATTGGGGTGCAAATTTTCGGTTCCGATGCTGAAACCATGGTACAGGCGGCGAAAATCATAGAGTCCGTTAACCCTGACCTTATCGATATCAACTATGGTTGTCCCGTGAAAAAAGTAGCCTGCAAAGGGGCGGGTGCAGCGTTGTTGCAGGACATTCCTAAAATGGTGCGCTTAACCAAAGCCGTAGTGGAGGCGGTAAAGGTTCCGGTAACCGTAAAAACAAGGCTTGGATGGGATGATTCCACTAAGAATATTGTGGAAACAGCAGAACGACTACAGGATATAGGAATCGAGGCCCTTACCATTCACGGAAGGACAAGGGCGCAAATGTACAAGGGGCCTGCGGATTGGACCTTGATAGGTGAAGTCAAAAATAACCAACGGATGCGCATTCCTATTTTCGGAAACGGGGACATTGACTCCCCCGAGAAAGCGCTTGAATATAAAAATACGTACGGAGTGGATGGGTTAATGATAGGTAGAGCAGCCATTGGTTATCCATGGATATTTAATGAAATTAAAAGCTACTTAACTCAAAACTGTAGCCTGCCGGCTCCTTCCATCGAAGACCGCATTTCTGCGGTTGAAGAGCATTTGGATTTCAGCATTCGTTGGAAAGGAGAAAAAGTTGGCATAGCCGAAATGAAAAGGCATTATTCCAATTACTTTAAAGGGATTAGTCATTTCAAAGAATATCGAACCCGACTAGTAACTGCGAACGAACTTTGGGAAGTGAACGACATTATCCATGAACTTCGAGCCACCTATATCGAGGTTTGACGAGTGTTTATTTCGTTTTTCGTTTGTTTTTCTGCCAAACCCTTACCAACATCTTTGAGGGCATGTCCATGGTGAGGTTGAAATAATCCGCACCAAAACCCGATAACCGGAATAAACAAGGTTCGTGGTTGATGGTCCAACGAACGAAGTTCTCATCGCTGGAAATTAACTTAGGAAAGTAGGAGGAGGACGAGAATCGATACATTTTTTTTTCTTTTTTCATGGTCAATAAGGGAGCGTATAAAAACCGCAATTTTTGTTCCTCATTTCTAAGAATTCCTTTAGCATAAAGCGCACTCATAAATAGCCTAAAACTGGGGTTAACGCCTAACATGATGGAGTAACCCGGGACCATGATGTTTTGATTTCGCACGATCTCGGTTGGATTGAAATTCTCGTCGAATTCCGTAACAATGATTTTTTCCGTGGAACTTACGCTTCCTCCTTCACGAAAGGAAAGGTTACCGTCCCAAGCAGATAGAAATAATGCCGTTGGAAAACCGATTTTTTTTCCGAGCTTATGCAATTCGGTGCTCAGGTTTTGGGCGAATTCCTGTTGTTTGAACGTTGAATCCAGATGCAATTCAACGGCCTTTGTGTCGGAAGAGCTCAACGGTAAGCCTTTGGTTCCTTTACGAAATGTGATTCCATGAGGCGCAATGGTTTTTACGTATCCGCTCAAATGTATATTGGTAGAATCATTTTCGGAACTAACCCAAGCATACTGAATTCCCCATGGTTTGAGAAACGATCCCTCGGAATAGGCGATAATGGGCCCTGATTGGTTTTTTGTTCGTTCAAAGAAATACTTCCAGGCATTTTCGCGATGGCTTTTCGGAACACCTCGAATCGTTCTTAAACGCTCGGCGAGCTGATTTCCTGAGTAGATTAAAGCATAGTTCCTCTCATAGCACAATGCGATATCCTGTTCAGCAAAATGCAAAATACGAACATCACTGGTGGAAGAATCCAAAATGTGAGTGCTCTTTCGAAATCGATCAACGAAATTAATGACCTTGGATGAATCATTTAAGGCAACCATTATTCCCCATTCGCTCATATCCATTTTCGAGAACATGAAAGCCTCTTGTTGAATATTAATACCGTAAAGTTTACCTTGGCTTAACAGAAAATCAGACGAAGCAAATTCTCGAATTGGAAGTTTGTACTTGTACAAAATTGGGCCAAGCTCCTTGCTTAACTCCATGATTTTTATCCGAATCAAAACCTCTGAAACGGGTAATCTCTGTTGTAAACGGATGGATACCTCGCTACGAAGCAACTTGCTTTTAAACAACAACACCGCTCCGAGCATCGCCGCAATTATCAAAAACCAAAACCCTTGCCTTAGCCGTTTCACGATTATTTGGTCAGCAAATACAAGGTGTTAAGCAGGTCAAGGAAGTGCTTGCCGCTCTTTTCGGAATCATTGAAGGAATACTTCAATTTCACGGAGGTTGATTGCAAGGTAGTTTCCCCGGATCGCAGTGTCATCGAACCGGTTTTATTGCGAAGAAACTCCATGAGCTGCTGTTGCGATGGGTCTAAAAAGTCGGAAGGAAATTTTTGAGCTACCTGTTGTAAGTTGGCGAATCCCGCCATGGTACCCGATTTTTTTAAGGTCTTTACTGCGCGCTTTGACATGGCATCTTTTCCATAACCCTCGCGATGGTTCTCTGCTAAATCTTGGTCATTGGTTATCAGGAACATACCTTTTGCTTGGATTAAAAATACGGGGGCTGCATCAAAGATTGCCTTATTATAAACCCAATAATCTCCTTTGTTTTCGAACTTACTCGTGACTTGGCTAAAATGTTCTAAAATCATTTCAGGAAGATCGTTCCTTTTAGTAGAAAAACCGAGGGTAAAAATGGGCATATCCTCTTCTGCTTCGGTTTCTTTTTCACCGTACTCAAACGTTTGTTCGTCGTAGAAAAAGGTAATTTTTCGGGTTTTTACCTTTTGGATTCCGTTGAATGTCATGAATAAACTTCCTTTATATGCATCAAATAAAGCGTCTTTATTCACGAGCGCATTGCCTAATTTGAGCAAAAGTAAATTGAACGAAATTTCGGGGTCTTTAGCCTTGGAGAGTATGGGGACTAATACGTCGTAGGCCTTTTCGTAAGCGGATCGTAGGTTGATATTGTAGGAGAAATACGCTGGTTGGTTTGCGCGAATGAACGGCGCGATGTTGGCGTCAAATTTGGCATGGTTCATTTCAGCATATATAGAGCCAAGGGCCTCAGAATAGCGGGCTTTTAAGTCAAATTCCACCGAGCCTTCGTGCAGGGTGAGGTCTCCTGTTATGATATTCCCGTCGTATAACTCTTGAACATCAAGATAAAGCGTAGGCAATACGGTTTTTAAATACCAAAGATTTTTGGCTCGATCGATGTTACGCGAATTATCCATATAAAATACACCAGCAGAACGGTGGGTCAACAATTCGCGAAAAATGGAATCATTGGAATAAAGGCTTTTTCGTTGCGTAAGCAAACCTTTTAACACTTCATTGTAGTATTTCTTTTGTAATTCAAATTCGAGACTGTCCCGCAATTCGTAGTAATTTTTTTCCAGTAAATTCTTACGTGCATCTTCCTTTTCCAAGGCTTCCTCCTCCATAAACTGGTCTTCATCCATCGCGTAAAAAGGGGATAGATTTCCCCGTGAATACCATAAAGAATCCGTCATTTGGTTCAAATAAGATTCAACGGGTTCCACTCGGATCAGCAAGCCTTTGGTTTCATCGATGAGTAAATTATTGAACAGCGATTGGTATATTTTTATTCCTTGAAAGGATGACGGAAGCGCTTCAAAGTCGTCGAATACTTTGAATAAGGCGTTTTCATCTTTTACCCCAAATGTGAACCCGGTTAGCTCGAATTGGTTTGTTTTGCCATAAAAAAGACTCAGGCGTTGATCAAAGTCTAATCCAGCATCCTTGACCGTTTTATTATCGGTCGATCCATCAAATAATTCTTGATGAATTTCTTCCATGAAATCATAGTTAATCCATTCATCAACGCTGATTTTTTGCAGTAAATCGGTATTGTTAATACTAAATACGGTTACCGCCTGTGAAGGGATTAATTGTTCCGCTCCTTGACCAAAAACAATCGCGTGTATCGTTGCACAGTATAAAAAAATACATTTTTTCATTGGGTTTAAGGAGCTAGGGTTAAGGTGTGTTCTAAAAGTGCTGGGTTCAATTTAAGGTCCAGAGCGTTGACTCGCAACATAGCTGCTGTCTTAGCAGGGTTCAATTTACAGACAGTATTGCTTGAATTTTGAATGGTCTTTGGCAGCCTAGAGATGCACGTATAGCTGCCATTTTTGAGCAGCTCCTGGTCTGATTGCGTTTCAGTCTTGATGCGATCTTCCACCCATTGTGGAATCATTCTTTTCAAGGTCTTGTTGTCCCAAGAAACCCATAAACTATGGTCTTCGCTGTATTTTGAGGCAGGGTCTAATTGGTTTAACACCGATTTTATACCCGTTTGAAGTTCATCTAGGCTCGTGAAATCGACCGCTATTTTTGCAATGAAGTCTAACTTGTTGAATTCCGTTTCAACCGATTTAATGCCTTTCTCGTTCTTAAGTAGTTCTTTGAATTGCTGAATTTTTGCTTCAATTTCATCGATTTTAGGCACTTTTTTACCATTGAAGCTGTCCAATGCAAGGATAGAATTCACCTTAATCTTACTCGAACTTAGATTGATCGTGTACTTGAAGGTCCCAGACCCATCCATATTAAGCGATAAATCATCGATGATCTCAAGGCACGAACTGAATAGAAAAACAGGAAGGATGAAGAGTAATATGATTTTTTTCATAGGAATTCCTTCACAAATATATTACCATTGCTAAAATAAGAGGCCTTGTCGGCCAATATTATCCTCCACGCGATGTTGAACACTCGGCACATTGTTCTCTGAACTCGTAAAAATACGCTTGTTAATTGGATGACAACTCATCTGTCCTTCGGATAGAGGAAGGTAGGAGCCGATGGATTCTTTTCCCTGTAAAAATGGGTCAAGTTGTTCTTCTGGCAACATCAAAGGCATCCTTTTTTTGGTGTTGTGGATTTCTGCCATCATGGCATTAGCCTCGGTAGTTATTACCGTAAAACTATGATAGGTATGTCGAGTAGCCACATCCGTCCACTGGTCGTATAGTCCCGCCATATGAAAGAACACATCGTTCTTCGGGAAGATAAAAAAAGGTTTTTTGTGCGTTTCGATGGTTTGGTTTTCAAAAAAACCGGTAGAGGGGATAATACACCGTTGTTGTTGTACTAAATGCTTAAAACTCGCTTTATCGTTGAGGGTTTCAACTCGTGCATTGAGCGTTTTTCGTGCCATTTCCATGGGTTCTGTACCTCGAAACCATGATGGAACTAAACCCCAGTGCATTGGAATAAAATTCGATGCAGCGGTAATTACTGGCCAAACAGGAAAAGTGAACCCAGATTGAACATAAATAGGTGAGAATTCCTTTAAATGCTCGGTTCCTTTACGGTAGGTGCTTTCCAATTGGATAACATTCGAACTCAGTGAATTACTGTAGCACATTCAAAACGTTTAGATGCTTGAGCCTTCTTGGATGTACCAACTAATTAATGGTGAGTTTTTTCTCCAAATCTTCCAGGTAAACACGGAACTGCTTGTCGGTTTCAGATAAATTGACCACCGTTCGACAAGCGTGTAATACGGTAGCGTGGTCCTTCCCTCCGCAGTGTGCGCCTATGTTTGCGAGCGAAGATTTAGTCATTTTTTTCGAGAAATACATGCTGATTTGCCGTGCCTGAACCACCTCACGTTTACGTGTTTTGGATTTTAGCAGTTCAATGGGTAGATCGAAATAATCGCACACAATTTTCTGTATATACTCAATGGATACTTCTCGAGCCGTGTTTTTTACGAATTTATCGACCATCTGCTTCGCTAAATCCAAGGTTATCGCTTTTCGATTCAGACTCGATTGCATGAGAAGCGTATTCAAAGCACCTTCTATTTCACGCACATTGGTGTTAATGGAGTAGGCAAGGTATTCGACAACTTCCTTGGGCAATTCAATACCGCTTGCGTACATCTTTTTTTCAAGTATGGCGATGCGCGTTTCCAAATCAGGAATCGTTAAATCAGCCGAAAGCCCCCACTTAAAACGGGATAATAAGCGCTGCTCCATGCCTTGCATTTCTACAGGAGCTTTATCAGAGGTAAGTACGATTTGTTTTCCGTTTTGGTGCAAATGATTGAAAATACTAAAGAAAACATCCTGGGTTTTTTCTTTCCCTGCAAAAAACTGTACGTCATCAATAATCAAAACATCCACCATTTGATAGAAATGAATAAAATCATTGGTCGTTTGATTTTTAATGGCATCAATGAACTGGTGTGCAAATTTTTCCGATTGAACGTACAATACCGTTTTATTCGGATGCTGATCCTTAATTGACAAGCCAATGGCATGGGCTAAATGCGTCTTCCCTAAACCGACTCCTCCATAAATGAGTAAGGGATTAAAGGCGGTGCCTCCAGGTTTATTCGCAACGGCATAACCCGAAGCGCGTGCAAGACGGTTGCATTCCCCTTCAACGAAATTCTCAAACGTATGGCTTGGTATCAAATTAGAAGCAATGGTTACCTTTTTCAATCCAGGAATGATGAACGGATTTCTTATCTGAGGCTCAGCCACTTGTATGGGAATGGATTGGGACGGGTTTTGGAGATTTGACGTGTTTTGCGTTGGCAACTTCACCGTGTAGGGTGTAGATTGACTTGAATTGTTTTCAATGACGATGCTATATTCTAAGGTAGCATCCGGACCAATCTCTTTCTTAATGACTTTCTTGAGCAAATGGATGTAATGTTGTTCTAGCCATTCATAGAAAAAATGTGACGGAACTTGAATCGTTAACACGTTGTTTTCAAGCTTCGTTGGAACTATGGGTTCAAACCATACTTTGAATGCTTGAGAAGAGATGTTGTCTCGAATGATATTTAAACATGATTCCCAAACAGTAGTATGATGTGTTGACATAGAAAAAAACAAAAAAACAATTAACTAACTTTCTCAAAATCAAATCCATAAAAATTAATCTATTATTAATCCTATATTATGAACTTAAAACAAAATTGGTCAAAAAAAAGTGAAAAAAAAACTCAAATAGCACTTGTTTTTCATCTTTTTTTTATTATCAATCCCTAAATTTTCGTGCCGTATGAGCTACTTAAAAAGGGAGGGCAAATGTAAAATAAAATGCAGTAATTTGCCAAATAAAAATGGCATCAAATGAAATTTTCTTTTTCGCATCAAGTTCTTTTAAGAATACGCTACAGTGAAACGGACCAAATGGGGTTCTGCTATTATGGAAATTACCCTGTTTTTCTCGAATTAGGTAGGGTTGAAGCGCTTCGCTCTTTGGGTGTTTCGTACCGAGAGTTGGAAGACCAGGGTATTCTGTTACCCGTTACTTCTTTACACATCGAATATAAGAAGCCCTTGCGCTACGACGAACAGTTCAAAGTTACGACCAAGCTAACGGCCTTCAGTTCCTGCTCGGTTACCTTTGATTACGAGTTGTTAAACCTTAACGATCAAATTACCACGATTGCTTCAACCGTATTAGTGTTTACCGATGCTAGGAGCCTTAAACCAATTCGAATTCCCAAATCCCTAATGGACGCACTTAAAACTTATGAAATCAATTAATACCAATTTTGAATTCGTTCTGAAAAATACGGTACTGCGTAATTGCGGAGTCAACCAAAGACCAGATGAATTTCGAAACATTGATTATTTAACCCGGGATATTAAGGAGCCGACTTTTGTGATGCTGGGAATTAGTGAATGGATTGGGCCCTTTGCGAATTACGGAAGACCAGGAGCGGACAGGGCTTTCGCGGCCTTTTTATCCTATTTTCTTCCTCAGCCTAATTCCAAGCAGTCGTTCGATTTGTTAGGTAATATCGAATTTACTGGGGTGTTTCCTGATACCATTGAACAGGCGGGGCTCATGGTTGAAGAGTTGGATGCTTTAGTCGAAAGGGTATTGACAGAAATGCTGAAGCCCAATCAAATTCCCATCGTAATTGGTGGTGGACATAACAATGCCTTACCTTTGCTTCGTTGGGCTCACGCTCAAAGAAAGGTGGTGCAAAACCTGAACTTTGACGCCCATTTTGATTGTCGAAAACCGGGCCTGAGGCATTCTGGTAATGCATTTTCAACGGCCATACTTGAAGGAATATTACAAAAGTACAGCGTGTTAGGTATCGATACCTATGCGATGAACGATTACATTCGAACCTTTGTCAACGAATATCATGTTTCCTTTGTGCCACATATCGAGTATCTCCAAGGGAGGGGGGTGTTGGAGGACGTTGCAAAGTTGATTTCTCCAAATTCCCCTATAGGTTTGGATATTGACGTGGACTGTATTGAAAATATGCCGTCTTCTGCACAGAGCCCATCAGGTTTTACCTTGAATCAACTACGACAAGTAGTACTTTCCCTTAAGAAAAGCCCCATTGCATACATGCATTTGTGCGAAGGAGCTCCAACCAACCCAGCAGAGGAGCGAACCCTTGGAAAAGCCCTCAGTTTTTTAGTTATGGACTTCCTTACGGCTATGGAATAACCTCAATTTGTTCGAGAACTACCACGGCATCCGCAGTACAACCCTCAGGATTCATCGCTTTTGAGACGGAATAACTGAAGGATACTTTTAGCCCTTTTTTCTTCATTCCGTCCTTCAGATTAAGAGGATAAACCTTTCCAAAATCCAAGGTTTTACCAGGGTTTAACGTTTCGCTAATTGCAATGTAAAATGGACAGCCACCTTCAGCCACATGTACGATACCAACGAAATCCTCCGAGGTAGAGACTTCGTTTTCTTGCACATGTGTTTTAGGGGTTTTGCAATTGAATAGCAGCAAACTCAACAATAAAAAAGGGATATATTTCATAGGATAAAATTAAAAAAAATGGGGGAATAATCCCCCATCCAATCTCCAATAACCTGTAGCAAGATTTGTTTGGATTTG
>JBJTXE010000100.1:0-2450 GCA_046082075.1 Bacteroidota bacterium | reverse complement strand
AGAACCTTTCGTTTGATCGTTTTGAATCACTGCATTCTTTATTCCTGCGATTTCTCAACGGATTTTAAACAAGTGATTTGTTCCCACACTTAAATTGTGAGCACACCAATAAACACCAATAAGGCCCAAAACAAGTAGAGAAAAGGAAGTTTTCCGTACCAAAAAACACCAGCCACCGTAAGAAAAATGAGCATTTGAAGGGTAATTAAAAGCAAAGAAGGGTGCAAGATATCCAGAGATTTCTGACGAAACGGCTTATAAAAAAGCAGGACAAAAACCCCATACAATCCGCCATTTAAACTCAAAGAGGTTACAAAAATCCCAACATCGCTGAAACTGGCCCAAAGGACAAGAGAAGCCATTAAAACCCAACAAAAACCGATGATGAATTTTATCTTATTCATTGTTTTTTGTGAGACTTCGAATGAGGTAAACCATAGCGCCAACGACCCCAAAAAGTAAGCCGGACATCGTCAAAATTGGCGTGCGCAATGAAAAATATTCATCAAGACTATAACCTAGATAACCAAAAATTGCCATGAATCCGATGATTTGGAAACCAAGCGAAGAGTACTGTAAAAAAGATTTCGGGTTTTTCTTGGGATCAGTCATCCAATTTAACGTCCGCAGTAAAGGTGGTGTGTGAAGTCGGGGACTTCATGATGCAAGACCCCTCGAAGATTGCACCTTCTTGAATAACCAACTTAGCTGTTTGAATATCTCCCATAATTCGCGCTGTTGAGGTCAAGGTTAGTAATCCCTCCACCGTTACTTCACCGTCCACTGCACCTTGAATTTCAGCATGAACGCACACCAAATTGCCTTTTATTTTTCCAGTAGCTCCAATGATTACTTTGCCAGAACAGGAAATGTTTCCATTCATTTCACCGTCGATTAAAACATTGGCGTCAGAGACAAGATCACCGTTGATCTCTGTACCCTGTACAATGTGGTTCATGGCAGTACTTTCTTCGTATTGTGCTGTGCTATTGAAGAAATCTTTTCGCTTTAACATAGTCTAATAGTTAAGGTCGTGAAACGTCTTATACCCCTCAAAGTTATCGGATTCAATTAACTTTTTCAAATTTTCTTGGGTAATTATGAGGCATTTGTTGTTTTGGTAGTCTCCTAATTCTTCGACGGAGGATTTGTAAGTGTTGACATATTCCCGGGCAAGGGTAAGTGTTTTAAAGTCTGCCACTAACAATAAACTAGCCCCTTTGAGGGTCAATGCAGAAGTGATTTTAAGCTTGGTTTTTTTAAACGTTTTGGTCGTAAAATCCGAAACAGTACCTTTGAGATCATCAAAATCCTCTTCCGCATCCAAATCAGGTAAAATTAAGACCAACTGCACAACCGTATCGTTAAAGGTAAATATACCATTAGACTTGGGTTGATAGGGGGTGAAGGATGAGATTCCTTTCGCTAAAATCTCCAAAAGTTCCTTGGCTCTATCCGCTTGAGGAGTTCCAGGTTTTTCTTCTACTATCATATTTAACCTCGGAATTATTGCCTTTTTGTCGCTGGTAATTTGACCAAATGCCAAGGCATTTAACAAGAGATATTCTGCTCGGTAAGCGTTATTTCGGTCATTAACAACAACTTTTTCGGTGAGATCGAAAGCTTTTTTATACTCCCTCATCTCGTATTCGTGCAATGCGGTCAAATACTCTTTCTCAGCTGCTCCTTTTGCCGCTTTGGATTTTTCGAAAAAATCAGGATCTAAGAAATAATTGGCCACATCCGATTTGGGGTAGTAGGTAACAATATGTGTTTTATAGTCTTGCCCTCGCCCCGTAGATTCATTGATTTTATATAACTGAAAGGCCGAAGAAAGGTCGGTAATATTTCGCGTGTTTTCCTCCAAAACCTGTTTAAATTGATCGGAAGCCAATGACGGCTCATTTAATAATTCTTTGTACAAAATACCTGCGGTATATCGGGCTTCAATTTCCCGTAGCACCGAGGCAGTGTACGCCGTATCGGAAAGCGGTAATCTCTTGCGTAACGATTCCACGTCAAGGGTGTCTTTTCCTTCTTCAGCATTCGGGTTGGAAACCATTAAACTATCCTTTGGAGCATTGGAATCAGCATTGTTTCCCGCACTTAGTTTATTCGATCGGCGCCAGTCGTCTTCATTCTTCCGGTCTCCCCACATTTTTCGAAATTCATCAAACCCTTGCTGACGCAATTTTTCGTTGTTAAATATCCATTTATTTCCGTTACCCAATTGCGATCCCGCATTCGCTTGGTCCTGCAGAGCACGCAACTTGGCGGCCTCCAATTCCTTTTTGCGTTGCGCCTCTTCTTTCATTTGTCGAATGACCTCTTTAATAAAGGCCGTTTGACTCTTTTCATCCATTTTAGCAATACGTTGTACACTGTCTTCGTGCTGAGCAATTTCAATTGCGCTGACTAAGCTGGCCAATTTGGCGACTTTGGCAAGAATG
>JBJTXE010000099.1:0-3165 GCA_046082075.1 Bacteroidota bacterium | reverse complement strand
CTGAGGAGCCCCACCACAAGTACTTGAAATGGTTAAGGTACCGGATGCGGGAGGATTGTTGATGCTTAAGGTGCCCGACAGGTTATACAGGTTATTGGCGCAGGCCGTAGGGTTGGCTGTGAACCCCGTGACGCCGCATACAAAGGAACAATCTGCAGAACCCGTACCTCCTGTTTGAGAAAAGGATATCGTTCCCGGATCGTTGGAATAGTTGGTGAGCAATAAAATATAAAACTGACCTACTTGCGCATTGGGGATAATGGCGGTTTCAGTAGGACTGGGGGAATAACTGCAATCGATGGGTGCACCAACGGGAAAAGTTCCACCCCCGCATCCTGCTGCTAGGGAAGGGTAGGGTCCCCATAACGCAAAATCCACATCGATTCCAAAGCCAAAGGCATCTACTTGACTAATGGAAATGGTCATCGGGCCGCTTTGGTCAATTTCCATGAAATACCAAACAGGGTTGGGTGTACTAAATAAACAGTCCACCATGCCTAAGTC
Source organism: Bacteroidota bacterium (assembly GCA_046082075.1). Classification (GTDB taxonomy): domain Bacteria; phylum Bacteroidota; class Bacteroidia; order Flavobacteriales_D; family Crocinitomicaceae; genus UBA952. The sequence goes on along the minus strand of JBJTXE010000099.1, from coordinate 2,661 downwards.
ATTAACATTCGTACTATTGGGAAAAGAATAATTGGTTCCGGTGCAAAAAGGATTGGCCTGGTTGCATTGGGCCTTAAGATTTGAAAACGTGACAATAAAGAGGAGAAGCGGGGCGATGTATTTCATGTACTATTTCATTTGGAGCCATTCTTTCCGATCCTCAGTGATTAATTCACGATGTTTTTTAAACCATTTTGAAGCTTTTCGTTTATTGTACGAAAAGGACTTTTCTTTGTCATAAAGAGGGAAGTCAGTAGGTATTTTTTTATCGATAAAATAATTCATTAAGGACTTGAGGTCCAAAATATAACGGTCGGCCGAAGGAAGGCGTTCCGATAATTCTGCAAAGGGTATTTCTGGACGTACCTTTAAGGGTTCTTGACTGGTAACAGGGGTAGATTTCCTCTCGATGCTTTTCTTTTCTAGAACTACTTGGGCATCTAGATTAAAGAATCCAAACCCAAACATGAAGAGGATAAGCGTTATTTTCATCGTGGTTCTATACGTCAAATATACGATTTCCGTTGCTTTGTAGGACGCTTATCTGATAACATAATTTTAACAATTTTTTATGGAAGGGATTTTTAGAAGTGTTTAATGTTTTTATTTTGTTCATTTGAGGCTTATCTTTGCCTATGTTCCTTCGTGCGGTCCTTATAGGTTGCGTTTTACCTTGCATGTCATGGTGCCAACAAATAGATATTGCCGCAGGTTTTAAAGCTTTGGAAGAAAAGAATTTCGGAATTGCCCACACGATTTTTTACCATGAATTGTCTTCCTGTCCCAGTGTGGCAAGTTATGGGCTTTATCGCTTGTATAGTGAATCAAAGGACTGTTACTCGATGGATAGTGCTTGGTATTATTTGCACGAATCGTTCCGTTATTTTGTTGCTGACTCGGCGCGATTTAAGGTCAAGAAACTGAATCGATTTGCGGTCTTAGGTTGGAAAAGATCGAACCTTTGGGTGAGTTATCAAGCTTTGGCTACCTTGAAATTTGAGGCCTTGACAAAAACGAACAATCTCCAAGAATTAAGCTATTTTATCGAGTCAAATCCACAATTTGTCGATCGAAAAAAGGCGGAAAGGCTCCGGGATTCCCTTGGCCTAGGCTACTGCGATAATCGTGACTATTTTTGCTGGCTTGGATTATTGAAAAGGAGTCCTGAATCCGATTTTAAAGCGGATATTTTATATTCTATGGATGCCATATCTTTTGAGGAATGGGTGGTAAATAATACGGAATTAGAACTTGCCACCTTTATAAGTTATCATCCCAACAGTAGATTTGTAATACCTGCGCAAGACGAGTTATACGGAATTTTTCTTCAATCGCAAGATACCATTGCTTTCAAACGCTTTTTGTTGCATTACCCATTGAATCGCAACAAGGATAGAATATGGAAGGCCTATTTTCATGCCTCTATCGGAAATTATGACCCTGTTCGAATGAGCTGTTTTTTGGCGCTTCATCCGGACTATCCCTTCAAAGATCAAGTCTTGCAGGAGCTGAATTGGTACGGTAAAACGCTTTTTCCTTTCGCGAACAAGGACGATCTCTTTGGGTTTATGGATGAAGACGGGAGAGTTGTTGTTCCTGTTGGGTTCGAAGAGGTGAATGACTTTCATGAAGGTTTGGCCGCCGTAATGAAGAATGAGCGCTACGGGGTGATTAATACCAACGGGGAAGTCGCTGTTGAATTTGTGTATGACCTTATTTCCGACTTTCAATCTGGGCGAGCCATTGTGAAAGTGGGTAGTAAATACGGGGTAATTGATCGAAACGGAAAAACGGTTATTCCGGTGGTTTACGACGATTTGCAATTTGTTTTTACCGATTTTATATTGTTCCAAGAAGAGGGGCTATTTGGAGTGATGGATTTGGAGGGGGGCAAGGTGCTAACGGCGAGATTTCTCGAATTTTTGACGATTGGAGAACAATATGCCTTAGTGGAAGACGATCGAGGAAAGGGTGTTTTGCATGCCAGTTTGGAACAATTAATTCCTTGTCAGTTCGACGGTATACAAATGTTTAAGGAAGGGTTCATTGTACAACAGTTGGGTAAGGTGGGGGTTATGGATTATTACGGACTGCCCGTTGTCCCCTGCATTTACGATGAAATTACTCCCACGGTTTTTTCCTATTTAACGGTGCGAAAGGATAAAAAAATTTTTCATATTGGTACCAAGGATTGGCGAGTTGCTACTGTTCCTGTTGATGTATTCGTCGGATGGAAAAATCTGGCGGTATTCAATGGTTCCAATTTTATGATTCAACGTAAAGGATTGAATTATTGGGTTGACACTGCTGGTAAACTCAGTAAAGCTCCTAAAATACCGGTGATTGAATTTATCAGCCAGACCCTGGTGGGGAATTCAGCGGATTCTAAAAATTTGAGGATTTACGACCGAAAAGGTAACGCTTTGACGTCGCTGGATTTTCAAGACATCCAATTGTTAGAGAATGGGTGTATGAAAGCGATTAAGGAAGGAAAGGTAGGATTGTACGATGCAAACGGAATTCAATTATTGGAGCCGGTATACGACGAACTGGTGTATTGGCCTCAGGTTAACTTGTATTTAACGGAAATTCAGGGTAAACAAGGGGTGGTTGATGCTCGTGGAATGTTACTTCTTGACAATAAGTACGCCTCGGTAAAAG
>JBJTXE010000098.1:0-6537 GCA_046082075.1 Bacteroidota bacterium | reverse complement strand
AATGAGTTTTCCCCCGCTGGCATTGGCAATACTGTGGTTGTGTGTGAATTCACAATGTCGAACGGTTAACCCTCGACCATAGATGTACAATGCGGCGTATCCATTAGCATTGCCGAATAACCCATGCTTTACATCTTGAACCGCACAGTGCACCAGTCGGCTTGAATCAATCGAAGCCAAGGGAGCAAAATAGATGCCTCGCCAACCTCCCGCCATTTGTTGGTCGTTGAACCATCCCGTAGTATCGTGATAGCGGAAAGAAATTGGCTGAGCCGACGTACCTTCCGCCACCAGCTGGCCAGAAACACCGAAGCGGTAAAAACCCTGAAATATAACATTCACCCCTGGCTGAATCACCAAAGTCTGTCCTGCAGGAACCCCAATATTATTGGTCACCAAATAGGGACTGTTGGCTAAAGTCCAAGTGCCGGAAACATTGCCGCTCACATTCGTTTGACTCCAAGAGCTCACCAAAGCCAGAACCATCATCACCAAAAGTCGAAATTTCATAGGATAATTTTATCCTCAAAGGTAAGCATAAGAGCGAAGATTTTTAACTTCGTGCATGCCATTTGTTATCGTCGATGTTGAAACCACTGGAGGGAGTCCTAAACACTCCAAAATCACGGAAATTGCGATGTATAAATACGACGGCGATGCCATTATTGATGAGTTTATTACCCTCCTCAATCCTGAGCAATCGATCCCAGATTTTATTGTACGACTTACAGGAATTACCGATGCCATGGTTAAGAATGCGCCAAAATTCTACGAGGTAGCGAAAAAAATTTTAGAATTTTGCGAAGGGAGCGTGTTTGTGGCTCACAACGTTGGCTTCGATTATGGCATGCTTCGAAACGAATTTCGCGCTTTGGGTTATGATTTTCGGTTTCCGCATTTATGCACGGTTCGTGCCGCTCGCTATGTACTACCCGGACACGATTCGTACAGCTTAGGGAAAATCTCCGCAGCCATGGGGATTACCATAGACGGCCGTCACCGAGCCGGAGGCGACGCACTTGCTACGGCCAAACTGTTCGATCTCATCTACCATAAAGATCCTCAGAACTTGGAGAGCTTTATCCAACACGCAGTGAATCCTAAAAAAGTCCATCCCAAACTTGACATCAACAGCGTGGATGATTTGCCCGAGAAAACCGGAATCTACCGTTTCTACGACGAATACAACCGCATAATCTACATTGGAAAAAGCAAAAATGTCAAAAAACGCGTTGAACAACACCTTCGAAATACAGCAACGGCAAAAGGAGAAATAATGCGGCAAGAGATTGCGCGCATTGAATACGAGTTAACCGGATCAGAGCTCATTGCCATGTTGTTGGAAAGCGAAGAAATCAAACAGCATAAGCCCGTATTTAACCGTCAACTTCGAAGGTCAATTTTTACCTATGGTTTGTACGACGAACCCAATGAAAATGGCTACTTAAGCCTCAAAGTAGGATTAGTTTCAAAAACGGAGGCCGTGCCCCTCACCTATTTTAATTCCAAAAAAGAAGCGAGCGACTACATCAAAAACCGAGGAGATTATTTTGGACTTTGTCAAAAAATAAACGGGGTTTACCCCAGCCAAGACGCTTGTTTTCAGCACAGCGTAAAGCAATGTGACGGAGCATGTATCGGAGAAGAGGCACCGGAAAACTACAACGAAAAAGTAGCCCAGTTCATTGCCGCATTGCGCTACGACGAAAGATCCTTCTACATCGTCGATAAGGGCAGAAACCGAAGCGAAAAAAGCATAGTGCTGATTGAAAACGGCACCTACCGTGGTTACGGTCACGCACCTTACCATTTTAATCACATGGCACCTTTGCATTGGAAACGCTTCGTAGAAATCAAGGACGAAAACCGAGATATTCGTTCGATTATCAATCTTTACCTTCGCAAGGGGAACGGATTTAAACTGATAAAGCTATGAAAGGGCGCTTGACATTTCTCGGAACAGGCACATCGCAAGGCATACCCATACCGGCTTGTAAATGCGAGGTTTGTAAATCTCCCGATCCCAAAGACCAACGCCTCAGGTGCAGCGTGTTAATAGAAATAAACAACAAAACCCTATGCATCGATACGGGACCGGATTTTCGTCAACAAATGCTGCGTGCAGAGGTGGATGCGCTGGATGCCATTCTCTACACCCATGAACATCGGGACCATATTTCCGGACTTGATGATATTAGGGCGTACAACTACCAAATTCAAGGCGCCATACCGATTTACGCTCCTTCCGAAGTGATTAAAGCCTTACATGAAAGCTATTCGTATATTTTTCGAAACGACTACCCAGGAATCCCCAAGGTGAAGGTGCTTGAAATTGATGAACAACCCTTCACGGTAGAAGGAATTCCCATTACACCGATTCCCGTATTTCATTATCGATTGCGGGTTTTTGGGTATAAAATGGGGAACATCGCTTATGTAACTGATGCCAAAACGGTACCTGAATCCTCCCGTGCCTTACTCCGGGGGATTGATACCTTGATTATTAATTGCTTGCACGAATCACCCCACATTTCCCATTTCAATTTGGAAGAAGCTTTGGCGTTCATTGAAGACATTGCACCTAAAAACACTTATTTGACGCACATTTCCCATCAATTCGGAATCCATACGGAAATTCAAAAAAAACTTCCCTCCAATGTTTTTGCTGCCTACGATGGATTGCAACTGGCCTTTGAAGTACCCATCATGCAATAAATTGTTAGTTTTGTCGCATATGGAAAACTTGAAAATCGATGTAGCTGGGGTATTAAAGGATAAAAACCCAAAACTTTACAAAAAACTCCCGAACTTCCTTCTTCGATATTTGGAACGCATCGTTCACCAACAAGAAATCAACGATTTTTTAGCGAAAAACGGTCATTTAAAGAATTTTGATTTCTGTGATGCCGTTCTTGATCATCTCAAGCTCTCTGTGACGTTTAACGGAATGGAAAAAATACCAGCTGATGGGCCGGTGATCATCGTGATGAACCATCCCTTAGGCGGAGTTGATGGCCTAGCGTTCATTGCTAAGATGAGATCTAAACGGGAAGATTTGGTGTTTTTGGTCAACGATATTCTTATGCAAATGAAACCCTTGAACGATCTTTTTTTAGGAGTGAATAAGCACGGTAAAAACACTGCAGCAACCTGGAATTCCATCGATCAAATTTTTGATTCCGATAAAGCGGTTTGCATCTTTCCGGCGGGTTTAGTAAGTCGAAAAACCAAGGGTATTATTCAAGATTCCGTTTGGAAAAAGACTTTCGTTACCTACGCTAAGAAAACAGGCCACGCCATCATTCCTATTCATATCGAAGGAAAGCTTTCACGTCGATTTTACGGATTACACCGTTGGAGGACTTTTTTCGGTATTAAAGCTTCGCCAGAAATGTTGTTTTTAGTCGACGAAATGTTCAAGCAACGCAACAAGCAGGTAACGTTTAGCGTGGGTGAGCCTATCGTGGTCCCGAGCGAGAGTACCAAAAACGACCATGAATGGGCACAAGAAATCAAACAAGCACTTTATTTAATTCCGAAACAGTATGGAAAAAATAATGGATGAAATTTCCAGAGAAGTTCTTCTTCAGGAACTAAGTGCGGTGGGAAAGGTTCGGAATACCCGCAAAGGGGACAATGAGATTTACCTCATCAACCACAAGAACGCTCCGAATACCGTTCAAGAAATAGGACGGTTGAGGGAAGTAACCTTTCGTGCATCAGGAGGAGGCACAGGGCTTAGCGTTGATTTGGACGAGTATGATACTGGCGAATATGGCTACGAACAACTCATCGTTTGGTCTCCAGAAGACCAAGAAATTGTGGGCGGTTACCGCTTTGCCTTCTGTTCAAAAGCCCTCGACGAAGTGGGTAAAATCCACCTCTCTACCGCGCATTATTTTGACTTTTCTACCCGGTTTGTGGACGAATACTTGCCCTACACCATAGAACTTGGCCGAAGTTGGGTACAGCCCAATTTCCAACCAACAGTAAATCCACGTAAAGGGCTTTTCGCTTTGGACAATATTTGGGATGGTTTAGGGGTTTTGGTAAAAGAGCACCCAGCAATTCGGTATTTTTTCGGAAAGGTGACCATGTACCCTAACTACGACACCCAAAGCCGAGACTATCTTTTGCACTTTATGCACCGTTTCGTTCCCGATCGAGAGCAATTGATGGTCCCTAAACATCCCTTACAACAAAACTTCGACCCAACATTCATCGATGCACAATTGGAAGGTTTGGATTTCAAAGACGCATTCAGGCTATTAAATGGACTAATCCGAGACAAAGGAGGGTTCATTCCCCCATTGGTGAACATTTACATGAATTTATCTCCTACCATGAAAACCTTTGGTACTGCGGTTAATCCCGAATTCGGAGGTGTTGAAGAAACAGGGATATTGGTAACCATCAACGATATTTTTCAGGAGAAAAAGGAACGACATATGGCGTATTAATTCGCTGATCTGCTTAGGATTCTTGCATCGCAAGACCCTTGATTCACACCAACCAGTCCATTTTCGACAACAACGCATCAAAATCCGTGATTTTACCCTTGCGCATGATGCGCTGTTTGAGGCGTCCGATGGTTACGTCAACATGGGTAACATTAAGAATGCGAGAAATGCGAGCGGAAGGCACTCCGTAATAGTATTTCATTTTTAACATTAAGGCCTCACGTTTTGTAAGGAAGGACAAAATGGATTTCATGGCACCAAAATAATTCGGTTCGCCTTGTACTTTGTCCGTGTTGTACGAGTCGTCCGTGAAATTCGCACGAATCATCGATGTCTTATCCTCCGATAATAAATTAACCTTGCGTTTTTTATGCTTTTTCCGGAGTTCAGAAATGCAAAAATTGGACACCACGGCCTTTAACCACGACTTAGTATTGAACAAATCCACCTCGGAGGAATACTTTTGAAGCAGTACTTGATAGAGGTGAATGGAAAATTCTTGAAAAACATCGTTTACTTCTTCGCCTTCAAATTTCAAACGAATTTGCTGCAGGAAAAAACTGCGATAACGGTTCATCAATTCGGTAAAAACGATGTCAATTTGTTGCCTATCCATGCTTCGTTATTTATTCAATGCACCTTCGTTTTGGCCACACAGGTATTCAACGACTTCGCGTTGATCCTCGGTCCAATTTGCCCGTACAAACGAATGAGCATTCGGTTCAAATAACGAAAAAAATAGGGCTGGATTTCGAATTAAAAAAGTGGGGACGTGTGCCTTTTTAAGGGCTAGGATCACTTCCGCCATTTCCTTCCTTATGTCCAGCGCGACCATTCCTACAGGATATAATACGAACACTTCCAATGCTTTGTTGCATGAAATTCCGGCGTAAATGGCCGCTTCCATAAGCCTTTCACTGATATCCCCCACCAGGATCACAGAAGTTTCTTCGTGCATTCTTTCCTGTATGGCCCCTTGAAGTACTTCGGTGATGTAGGGAAGATTTTCGATGGACTCATCCGGAGAGAAGGAAATCGAACCGTTGCAATCATCCAAGGAAGCATTCAATTGGTAATTCACGTGCATGCAGGTTCGATTTTTTTCAGCAAGGCTGTTCGCATGCTTTCCAACCAACCAACAACTTGTATTTTCTGACATTCTTTGGGTATTTTTATGAAAGATAGACAATTTTGCTTTTACTTTGTCGTTCACTTTCGCCATGAACTCGATTAAAACAAATTCGTTGTTTTTTGTGCTCCTACTTTTCCAAACTTTTCTGTACGGTCAACTTGGGGGCAACCGAGTTTTTCCTTTTCTTAATATGCCTGCGGGCGCGCGCATGGCTTCGCTCGGGAATTACTCCAATGCAACAGCCGATCGTAGTGTCGACTTCGCGATGATCAATCCAGCCTTAGCAAACGAAAGCATGTTGGGGGTCTATTCTTTGCAGCAAGGCTTGCTTCCTTCTGGAATTAACTTCGGCAGTTTTTCAACGGCCGTTCCGTTAAAAAAAGGAATCCTTGTTCCATACATTCGCTACGTTAGTTATGGAATGTTTCAAGGGTACGATGCCGTTGGTAATACTACTAATACTTTTGGGGCGTTTGATTTTAATGCGGGAACCAGTTATGCCCATGTGTTGAATCCTCTGTTCACTTTAGGCGTTAATGTGGGGGTTGTTGGCTCTTACCTAGAAACGTATTCCTCCTACGGTGTTTTGGGAAGTTTTTCGGTACAATATCGTTCAAAAAACGAACTCCTTCATGCTACGCTCCTCGCAAAAAACGTTGGTGTTCAGCTCAAAGGTTACACTCAAGGTCAAGCCTTCAATCCCCTACCCTTGGAAATCCAAGCCGCTCTAAGTCACAAGTTGAAACACGCCCCTTTTCGTTTTACCTTCATCGCCCATCACTTAAATCAATGGAAAATCGGTTATTTCGATCCTTCCATCCTTCCGAGTATCGACGGTTTAACGGGAGATACCATTCAACCACCTAGTGTTGGTTTTTTAGAGCAACTGGGACGGCATTTTGCCATGAACGCTGAACTAATAACGCAAGGAGCGCTTCATATTCG
>JBJTXE010000097.1:0-5044 GCA_046082075.1 Bacteroidota bacterium | reverse complement strand
TTTAGTTCGTTACTGGTGTACGAAGTATATTTATTAATCTACTACCTCCGTAAAAGCTACACGAAAAGCATCTCCAAACAACTCGAAATCATGGCGCTCATCCTTATAAGAAATTGCTTTAAAGACGCTGGTAGCCTTACCGAAGCGTCGAATTTTTTGTTGAAGAGTGAACTCATCAAAGACCTCTCGGGTTTTGTTGTCCTTATGCTGTTGGTCTGGGCTTTTCACCACATTGATGCAAGCCGGGTAGACCACAAATACCAACTGTCCAGTCGTTTTGTTTGGTTGAAAGATAAAATGGCCACAGTGCTCATGGTGGTGTTTTTTGGACTTTCCATTTATTCATTTTCCGATTGGCTCGTCGACCTCCTTCGTTTTTCAGAAAATCCCCACGTTTTAGAAGACCCTTCCCATATATTTTACCGCGAATTTTTCACCCTCCTTACCTTTGCCGATGTGATCTTGTTGCTCAGCAGCGCGAAAAACTTGAAAAACACCATACTCGTCATACGAAACTCTGGCTACGTTCTTGCGACCTTTCTCCTGAGAATTTCGTTTTCTTTGGAAGGTTGGGAACGCATTGTCATTATGATTATCGGCGCCTCCATGGCTGTTTTTATGCTTTGGATTAGCCGAAGACATGTTTTTCTTGAGTATCAAGAAGAGTAAAATTTCACAAGGAATTTTCCCTATCTTCGTGTATGCGAAGTGTTTTCTTATTTTGGGCACTTGCCTTCGCAGCGGGAGGACTTTACGCCCAGTCGTTTACCAATAGCACGCCGCAAGCGATTGCCAACGCTACCCCCAACCATACACCAACAGTGCTTACTATTTCTGTGAACGGATTGCCCAACAGCCTCGATGCGAATTTTGGCTTGAGCTCGGTTTGCCTGAACATTCAACACCCTGAATTGAACAACCTTACCCTCAAATTGGTGGCGCCCGATGGCACCAAGGTAACGCTCATGCACCAAATCGGCAATACCGATGATGACCTGATCAATACCTGTTTTGACGATGTCAGTTCTCCGATCTATTACGGCAGCGCGCCTTTCACCGGTTCCTTCCGCTCAACCTTACCACTCGGCCAAGTGAACAACGGACAAAATCCCAACGGATTATGGTACCTATGGATTTACGATGACTTACCCAATGCGGGCTCGGAAGGTACCTTTTTGGATGCGACCATAACCTTTGGAAACCAGGCTGCACAACCTTTTTCTTTTGCCAGCAGTACCTTACCCATTATCGAACTCCAAACCACGACCAAAGCCATCAACAATTACGTGAAGGAAAACGTCGTTTTTAAAAGCTACGACAGTCCCTTGGGCATGAACGATTGGCAAAACGATGCCCCTGCATTTTCGGGTTCTGCGTATATCGAGTGGCAAGGTTGGAGCGCTCCAGGATTGCCAAAGAAGAATTTCGATTTCGACATAGCCAATTCGTCGGGAAATAAAATCGATGTTCCTCTGCTCGGCATGCCTGCGGAAAATGACTGGGTGCTTAAAGCGGAATACCTGGACCGAACCCTCATGAAAAACAATTTGGTGTTCGATCTCTTTCAAAAAATGGGAAGATACGCACCTCGAACGCGCTTTTGCGAAGTGGTATTAGACGGCGAATATTTAGGAATTTACACGCTTCAAGAAAAAGTCAAACGCGATAAAAACCGCGTTAAAATTGACCGCTTGTTGCCCAATGAACTCAGCCTTCCCGACCTGAGCGGCGGGTATATCTATGAAATCAACAATACGGGGTCAGCGTTTGATTGGACCTCCAACTACGCCCCGATTAACGACGTCACCACGGAATACAACGTCGAATTCCGGGTGGTGTATCCCGACCGAGACGCCTTACCTGCTCAGCAACTTCAGTACCTCAAAACCTTCACGGATTCCTTTGAATTGGCTCTTGCCTCACCGCAATACCAAGATTCAGCCTTGGGTTATCGAGCCTACACGGATGTCTACTCCTTCATTGATTTCATGCTAATCAGCGAATTTGCGGCCAACTACGACACCTACGGACGCAGTTTTTTCTTGGTGAAAGAACACTTGAACGATGGAGGAAAGCTCAAAGCAGGACCACCGTGGGATTTTGACCAAGGATTCGGTTATTATTGGCCTAGTCCTCAAGGTTGGGTTTGGGAAATCACGAATTACTATTGGGCCTTTCCTTTTTGGTGGTCGAAGTTTTGGTCGGACGAACGCTACCGGCGTGAAACTGAATGCCGGTGGAAAAGCTACCGACAAGGAGCTTTATCCGACAGCGCAGTGCAAGAAAGCATCGACAGCCTTTATCTGCGCATAGCCCCAGCCATTGGGCGCAATGAATTCCTATGGCCGAGTCCCAACGGTAGCAGCTATCAAGATAACCTCAACAACCTTGAAACGTGGATAAGCCAACGCCTCGCTTGGATCGATGACAGCTTAGACCTCTACAATACGTCATTTCCCGTATTGCCGAACCTCAACGATACGAGCATCTGCGCCGGAGACAGTTTAGCCTATGGGCTCTCCCACGCTTACAGCTACGACTGGGACCCCGGACCTAAAAACCAAGTGCTGGTGCCTACGGAAAGCGGTTTTTACACCTTAATCGTGACCGATACCTCCGGGTGTTTCTCGCGGAAAACGGTGCATGTTGAGGCCCGAAAACCTAACGTTCACTTCAACCTGCAGCTGATGAATGGGAACCAGGAAGTACTTGCTTTGGCAGCGGATACCGCGCTGTCTTCATACCTTTGGAATATCGGAAACGACACCTTGCTTGGAGGCCCGACATTGCCCTACACGTTCGACCAAAATGGGTATTACGTAGTTTCCTTAAGTTCCACCGATAGCACGGGATGTTCCTGGACGGAAAGTCAGCTCCACTGGGTCAATTCAACGAACGTACCTGCGGTAGGTTTTATCGTATTTCCGAATCCTTGCGAAGCGTCCTTTTGGATCGTTGTAAGCGATGGTTGTGTCGGAAAAAGCTATTCTGTGACCAATGGCATGGGGCAGCTCCTAGCCCATGGAACAGTAACCGGCATTTCTCAAGCAATCCATGCCCCTTGGGCCTCGGGCGTTTATCTTATCGAAATCGACGGCATGGTGCGTCGCTTGGTGGTGGAATGACCCCCTTACGTTTTAACCAATTTTCCGTACCTTTGCTGTAATGATTCGCCTACTATTCCTCGGATTTATGGTCATATTGGGGTCATGTATGACCGCACAAAATTATTTTTTTTACTACGGCAACATCCATGCGCACTCGGGGTACTCGGATGGAAATAAGGATAGCTTAACCTCGGGGTTATATACACCATACCAGGACTTTATGTACGCCAAGGAATCACAGCACATTGATTTTTATGGGATCTCTGAGCACAACCACAGCGGTGCAGGCATGACAAGTAAGCAAGATTATTACAACGGCGTAGCCGATGCAGAATTGGCCACGGTAGCCGATACCTTTGTGGCGTTGTACGGCATGGAGTGGGGGATTATTTCCCTGGGAGGACATGTCTTAATTTACGGTTATGATAGTTTGATTGGGTGGGAAAACAACCTCTACGATGAATACGTTCAACCGACGGATTTCCATGGGTTATGGAATGTGATTAATAGTAAACCCAATTGTTTCGGATATTTGGCGCATCCACAAGCGGCAGATTACGATTCGCTTTTACTCAAACCATGGGACGCAACAGCGGACCAAGCGGTGGTAGGACTTCCTTTTCGCAGTGGTCCGGCGTTTTCGCAGAACATTACCTATAGTAACCCCTCAACTGGTTCGTATTGGTCCAGGTATACACAATTACTCAAACAGGGGTATCATGTTGGAATCGGTTTAGACCACGATACCCATTACAGCGTTTTTGGTCGTTCTCAGCAGGGGAGAATGGGGTTATTAGCACCAAACCTTACCAAGAATGATATCTTGTACGCCGTGCGAAAAATGCATTTTTATTCCACCGACGATTGGAATTTCAGACCGGATTTTCGCATCAACGAACAACCCATGGGGAGCATCATAGAACAACCGGGTAATCCTACTATTTTTATTGATTGCATCGATCTAGACCTCTCTGAGCCGATAAATTACATTTCAATTTATTACGGTGTACCGGGAAGTGGTCAAGCAGCTACCTTGTTAACCCAGGTGGGTGCTCAGAATACGGTTTCTTATAATCACCCCATTCAGAATGGGGAAACCTATTACTATTATGCACGCATTGTGCAGGTGGATGGTGACGAAATCTTTACTTCTCCGATTTGGTATACGCGCAATGACGGTCAAACAGAAGTGGTACCCGCTGTCCATTTTTCGGTGCTTTCAAATCCCGTTTGTGTGGGTGAACCGGTAGAATTAACCTACGATGGCACGGCGGGAACTAATGCTTATTTTTGGTCGTTTTCTGCTGGAGTGACGCCTGAATATTCGACCCAAGCTAACCCGCAGGTAACCTTTAGCCAGGCGGGAACCTATCACGTAACCTTGTATGTGGAGAATAGCGCGGGATCGGGATTTTACACCATGCCCATTACGGTAGAAGGTTGTGCCGGGGTGTTGGATCACGGCCTAGGCTATAAAATTTATCCAAATCCGGCAACAACGCAGCTCACCATTGAACTGGATACTGATGCAGCCATTGAAGAAATCGCCTTAATTGATGCCATGGGAAGAATGGTCTTACTTCAACCCCTTGAAAATCAAGGTTCAACCACCTTGGATATCAGTGCCTTCCCATCCGGCATGTATGTGATTCAACTGCTTGGTCCGACGCAGCGCATTACTGAATTGCTCTGGATAAGGAAGTAGTGATTTTTCCCTTGGGTGCGGATTTAAATCCGCACCCAGGGATTAATTGCACTCAATGTCTTCAGTTTTTGATTGCGTTTATTTCTAACCATTTCCAACCTTTTCAGTCTTTCGGTTGTTCTAACCCCATCCACCCAAGTAGCTAGCAGCTGGCCGCTGGCAAAGGTGGAGGCGGCAGGCGGCCCAGAGAGTTGCGAGCGCTGGCACTGCAGACAATACAGGCTGGCAGGGC
>JBJTXE010000096.1:0-2541 GCA_046082075.1 Bacteroidota bacterium | reverse complement strand
CCTTCAAGCGCGCGGTTTTTACCAATAATTACGGCTGGTCTCGGAGCTGTGGGTTCAAGTGCTTGGAGAATTCCCACAGGGTGATTCCCACACAAACGCTCACATTTAGGCTGTGCTTAGTGCCAAACTGAGGAATTTCTAATACGCCATCGCACACATCCACAACCTCTTGTTGCACCCCATGAACCTCGTTTCCAAATACAAGGGCCACTTTTTCGAGCGATAGCTGATTTACCCGATGTAAAAGACTCGTTTTCTCTGCTTGTTCTAGGGCGTACACCGCATATCCAAGTTCTTTTAACCCCAAAACAGCTTCCATGACCGTGGGGGAATGTCGCCACGATACGCTTTCCGTGGCACCAAGGGCTGTTTTATGAATTTCGCGGTGCGGCGGGGTGGGAGTAATACCGCAAAGTACGACTTGTTCAATGGAAAAAGAATCGGCCGTGCGAAAAACGGAGCCCACGTTTTCAAAGGAGCGGATATCGTCGAGCAAGACCACGATGGGAATTTTTACTTGTGCCGCATAAACTTCCGGGGAGGGGCGGTTGAGTTCCCAAAGCTTTCGTTTTTTATTCATGTTGATAAGTCGTGTTGAGGGGATTTTGAATTTCCAAGAAGTACCGCTAATTTAGAGGTTAAAATCTAAAATCCCTTCCGTTTGGCGAAATCTACCAGCAGCGATGAAACTCCTTTGATGAAACAATACCATCAAATCAAAAGCAAGCACCCCGGTGCCTTATTGCTTTTCAGGGTGGGAGATTTTTACGAAACCTTTGGGGAAGACGCCATAAAAACCTCGCGTATTTTAGGAATCGTGCTCACCAAGCGAAAAAACGGAGCCGCTGCGGAAATTGAATTGGCGGGCTTTCCGCACCACTCCTTGGAAACGTATTTACCCAAATTAGTCAGGGCGGGTCAGCGGGTCGCCGTGTGCGACCAATTGGAAGACCCCAAGATGACCAAAACCATTGTAAAGCGAGGTGTAACAGAATTAGTAACCCCTGGGGTTGCGTTTAACGATCAAGTGCTTACGCAAAAGAGCAACAACTATTTAGCGGCAGTTCACTTCGGTAAAACCGAGGTTGGCGTTGCCTTTCTAGACGTTTCTACCGGTGACTTCTTCGTGGGCCAAGGCCCCGGTGATAGGGTGGAAAAATTGCTTTCGGTTTTTAGTCCATCGGAAATCATATACCAAAAACAGCGGCAAGAAGCCTTCAAGGCTTTGGCTCGTCCCACGGAGTACGATTATCGCCTCGAGGATTGGGTCTTTACCGAAGATTTTGCCAACGACCATTTGTGCACGCATTTAGCCACAAAAAACTTGGTGGGTTTTGGAGTTCAACACATCGGATTGGGGGTTGTTGCGGCCAGCGCAGCGCTCCACTACGTTAAGGAGAATCAGCTTAAAACCTTGCACCACATTCGATCTTTGTCCCGCATCGACGAAACCGAACACCTGTGGATGGATCGTTTTACGATACGCAATTTGGAGTTGTTGTATCCGCAGCATGAACAAGGAATTTCTTTATTGGAAGTCATCGATCAAACCTTAACGCCCATGGGGGGGCGTTTAATGAAGCGTTGGCTTATAATGCCCCTTACGAACCTCAACGCGATCCAGGGAAGAATTGCTACGGTGGATTGGTTTTATCAAGAAATGGACCGGACAGACGAGATTCGAACCCTGTTGGATCAGTGTGGTGACTTAGAGCGCTTGGTATCGAAAGTAGCGGTGGGAAGAGTTAACCCACGGGAACTTCGTCACCTGCACCGAACCTTAAGTTTAATCGTTCCTTTACAGGCTTCGCTGCAAGCGGGCGTCAAAAACCCGCAAATCGCCCAACTTATTAACTCACTTAAGGATTGCAGTGCCCTACTTGACAACATCGATCGAACCTTAGAGCTCGAACCTGCGCTTAGCGTGGGTAAAGGCGGGGTTATTCGCGAAGGGGTGGACGATGCTCTAGATGAACTGCGAAGGATTTCACATCACGGAAAATCCTACTTAGACGCATTGCAAGAACGCGAGGCACAAGCAACGGGCATCAGCAGTTTAAAAATCGCCTACAATAACGTTTTTGGATATTACATAGAAGTACGCAACACGCACAAAGACAAGGTTCCCGAGGCATGGATTCGAAAACAAACCTTGGTGAATGCCGAAAGGTATATTACGGAAGAACTAAAAACCTACGAAGAAAAAATTCTCGGAGCGGAATCAAAAATCCTTGAAATAGAACAGCGGTTATACTCGGAATTGGTTCAATCGCTCATCAGCGACGTGGAAGAAATTCAAGCAAATGCCCTTGCTTTGGCACGCATTGACGTGTTTTGCGGCTTAGCGGTCCTTGCGAAAGAACACCATTACAGCAAGCCTGAAGTCAACGATTCTACCGTTATCCACATCGAAGATGGCCGTCATCCAGTGATTGAACGAGCGCTTAAAACGGGGGAAATATACGTGGCCAACGACGTGTTTCTTTCGAACGAGGAGCAGCAGATCCTCATGATCACCGGACCTAATATGAGCGGTAAAAG
>JBJTXE010000095.1:0-2109 GCA_046082075.1 Bacteroidota bacterium | reverse complement strand
CTTGGGAAATTACGCCTTTTTGAATGTTGGCTTTGCGTAACATGGAGTGATCCTTGGTTACCAATACGCCTTGACCGTTGTTGTACGGAAAGGTAGTTGCCCATGCACCGTCATTTCCGGCAGATGAACCCGTAGAGTTCGCTGGATTTTCACCGATTTTACCGAAAATATCTACCAAGGCAAAGCCTGGGACATTGGCAGGACTTATTACCGTTGCAGCATTAGCAGGTAGGGTTCCTTTCGCCAAAACCACTGCATCGTTACCGTTCCAATAAAAGGCATTAGAGGTGTTATATACAGGGCAGTAAAAACCGTCGGCCTTTACTTGCAACGAATCCCAAATGGGGGCTTCTTGACCAGTTCCCGCGGTATCTAATTTTTCAAGCACCGCAACGTAGGTGTCATAGGCACTGATGGTTCCATTCAACTGAACGGCATTGGCTACTGTAGCCGAAGAAGAACCATTGGAATAACGAACAACAAAATACCCATCGAGGTCAATAGTCTGGTTCGTTGGGTTATAAATCTCAAGGGCTTTATTGTTAGACCAACCTTCAACGTATTCCGAAATGAACAGGTCAGAGCAATTGCTTTGAGCACTGGCAACAGCCGTTGCACAGAGGAGAAATAAGGTAAAAAGTTGTTTCATGCATTCCAATTTTGAACAAAAATAATGGGAATTTTTGGAATAAAGTCTTCTTCAGTAGGTTACCTTTACGTTAATTTCAACAATCTTGTTAAAAGTGCTATTTTCGCAAGAAAAAATCGCCATGTCGAACCTGAAACTTTTATTGATCTTACTGCTATCCTTGCCAGTTTTTGCCCAAGAAATTACGGTGGAAAAAATTTGGAAAAAATTTGAATATCGCTCTTTAGGGGTGGACGGTTTCAACACCCTCAAAGACGGGGATCGTTACACGCAATTAGACGACGAAGGGAATCTAACGCAATCCTCTATTTCCAAGCCAAACGAGGCGCCGATTATGCTCATTAAAGCGAAGGATCTGACATTTCGCGAGAAAGGCTTGGTTATTGAAGATTACAGTTTTGATGAGTCCGAACGTAAGATCCTCCTTATGACGTCAATTACTCCGATTTACAGGAGAAGTTATAGCGCCGTTTTTTTTCTGTACGACTTGGATTCCCGCTCCCTAGAGCCCTTGTCCGAGGAATACAGCCCGCAAACCTTAGCCGAATATTCTCCCGATGGTAAAAAAGTATCGTTTATCTACAAGAATGATTTGTATGTAAAAGATATTGCAACCCAAAAAGTAACGCCAATTACGACCGATGGAAAGCGCAATAAAATTATCAATGGTACCACGGATTGGGTCTATGAAGAAGAATTTTCCATTACCAAAGCCTACAGTTGGTCTCCTGATTCGAAGTACTTGGCTTTTTTAAAGTTTGTGGAAAAGAAAGTAAAAGAATTTGGCATGGATATGTACGGTGAATTATATCCGGATCGCTATGAATTCAAGTATCCCAAAGCGGGAGAAGAAAATTCAAAAGTAAGCGCCCATTGGGTCAACGTTTCGTCACCAAAAAAAATCAATGCCTTGGACATAGGGAGGTATGAGTACATTCCTCGCATCCAGTGGTCAAATGTTGATAACCGTTTGATTCTTCAAACGATGAACCGTCATCAAGACAGCCTCAAATACCACATGGTCGATTTTAGTGGAAAGAAAACGCTTCATTCGATCCTTTACACCGACGTTAGCTCCACCTATGTGGACGTCAACGAAGCCTTGCATTTTATGCCCAAGGGTGAAGGATTCTACGTAGCCTCCGAAAAATCAGGCTACCAACAATTGTACGCGCTAGATTATACCGGTAAATTAACCCCCATCACCAGCGGTGAATTGGACGTGATCGATGCCTACGGGGTGAGTCAAGACGGAACCTACTTTTATTATACTCGCTCTGCGCAGTCCGGTATGTCAAAAGTGCTTTGCCGCATCCATATTCCCACAAAAGAGGTCAAGGTTTTATCGCCTTTAGAAGGTTGGACGGATGCGAACTTTACCCAAGGAATGAAATATTATGTGGGCGTATTTTCCGATGCGAATACTCCTCCTGTTTATTCGTTGTATGATGGAGAAGGAA
>JBJTXE010000094.1:0-2819 GCA_046082075.1 Bacteroidota bacterium | reverse complement strand
GTTCCATGGTTAAATTTATGCCGTAAAATTAAGGAATTTTAGCCGTTCGCAAGTGCTTCAAATTCGGCTTCTGTTGAGGGCGCATAAGGAGGTGCCGCTTCAAGCATTTCCTGGATTCGGATTTTTTCAAAGTAGGTTTTAGCCTGCACTTCATGCACCAAGATTTTAGATCCAAGGCACTGGATTTCAGTGAAATGTTCGCAGTCCGAAATTTTATACAGGTTTTTTCCGCTGGTATGTTTCCGGTATAGAGGGAAAATCATGCTTGTTTTTGAATGAACTCAATGGCAATTTTATTGAAAGCTTCGGGTTGTTCGACATTCACTACATGACCGCAATCCTGGACAATTTCCAACTGCATGTTGGGGTTGCCGTGCACAAAGTCTTTGGCCGGTCCCAAAAATAAGTGGTCTTCGCTGCCCATGATGTACAATGCCTTGTCGTCTTTGTTTTCGTGATGCAGGTACGATAGGTACTTGGTCAAACGACCGGTCAGTTTGAACCACCGTTTAAATTCTTGGTTCATGAGCTTTTTCGCTTCGCCAATAAAGATGTTCCTCGATTCTTGGTGGTTTTTTTTCGGCATCATAATATTAGCGAAAAGCTTATACAGTGCCATGTAGGGTAAAATGGGCTGAAGGGTACGTCCCAAGCGCAGAAAAAAACGTGATTTAATGTCAAGTTGCGTGATGGCGCCAGCGAATATCATCGACTTCACCATTTTAGGATAGTTCACGGCTACTTGACGAATAATGATGCTCCCTAATGAAACACCGATAAAATGGGCTTTTTGAATTTTCAAATAGTCAATAACCTCGGCAACTTCCCGAGCGATGAGTTCAAACGAATATTTGCGATGGTTGGGTAAATCTTGTGATTTTCCATGCCCCCTGAGATCGATTAAAACGACGTTAAAGTGCTCGTGGAATGCTTTTACTTGTTTGAACCATACGTTTGAACTTCCACCAAATCCGTGGATGAAAACCGTCCATTCTCGACTGTTGGGATGGGTAAGAACTTTGTGGTGAAGCATGCGCAAAAATACAAAAAGGGCTCCGAAAAGCCCTAGTGTTTTCAGATTAAAAGAACATTACTTTTTATCGCTGACTTCTTCGAAATCAACATCCGTAACTTCGTCTTCAGGATTACCTGCATTGGCACCTGTATTCGTTTCTCCTCCGCCTTGAGCGTTGGATGCGTTGTACATGTCCTGAGAAGCCGCTTGAAATACTTGGTTTAATTTCTCCATCGCAGGTTCAAGATTTTCCATGTTTTTCGCTTCGTATTCTTTTTTCAATTCGTTTAAAGCGTCTTCAATGGCTTGTTTCTTGTCGGCCGGAATTTTATCACCGTATTCTTTCAATTGTCGCTCGGTTTGGAAAATGGTAGAATCTGCTTTATTAATCAAATCCGCTTCATCGCGTTTTTTCTTGTCCTCGTCCGCATTGGCTTGAGCTTCCGCTTTCATTCGCTCGATTTCCGCATCACTTAACCCCGATTTTGATTCAATCTTGATGGATTGCTCTTTTCCGGTTCCTTTGTCTTTCGCCGAAATATTCATGATACCGTTCGCATCGATATCAAAGGTTACTTCGATTTGAGGAACGCCACGTGGAGATGGTGGAATGTCGGATAACTGAAATCTACCCAGGGTTTTATTATCGGCAGCCATGGAACGCTCCCCTTGCAATACGTGGATGTCTACCGCCGGTTGGTTGTCCGCCGCAGTGGAGAAAACCTCCGATTTTTTAGTAGGTATCGTCGTATTAGCATCGATTAGTTTGGTGAACACACCGCCCATGGTTTCAATTCCCAAGGAAAGAGGAATCACATCGAGTAATAATACATCTTTAACTTCACCGGTAAGAACACCTCCTTGAATGGCAGCACCAACGGCAACCACTTCGTCAGGGTTCACGCCTTTGGAAGGCGCTTTTCCGAAGAATTTCTCAACAGCATCTTGAATGATCGGAATTCGTGTAGAGCCTCCCACAAGAATGATCTCATTGATATCTTTCGGACTTAGGCCAGCATTTTTGAGGGCTGAGCGACAAGGAGAAATGGTTCGCTCAACGATATCGGATATCAATT
The DNA here is from genome assembly GCA_046082075.1 of Bacteroidota bacterium. Lineage (GTDB taxonomy): Bacteria > Bacteroidota > Bacteroidia > Flavobacteriales_D > Crocinitomicaceae > UBA952. Next base: position 728 of record JBJTXE010000094.1, on the reverse strand, counting down.
GTTCGAATTTTGCCCGTTGTAAGGTTCTCACCAAGTGTTTTGGAATTCCATTGACCGGCATAATGTACGGTAAATTGATTTCGCTGGAGGTCGTGGAGGAAAGTTCAATTTTTGCTTTTTCTGCAGCCTCCTTCAAACGTTGAAGTGCCATGGGATCTTCTCTAAGGTCGATGCCTTCTTCGCTTTTGAATTCTGCAGCGAGCCAATTAATGATGGCATTATCCACATCATCTCCACCAAGGTGGGTATCTCCGTCCGTTGCCAATACTTCAAATACTCCGTCACCTAATTCAAGAACCGATACGTCATGGGTACCCCCGCCAAAATCGAAAACCACGATTTTTTGGTCAATCCCTTTTTTATCCAAACCGTAAGCTAAAGCCGCAGCGGTAGGTTCGTTGATGATTCGTTTAATCGTGAGTCCCGCAATTTCTCCGGCCTCTTTGGTCGCTTGACGCTGTGCATCGTTAAAGTAGGCTGGAACCGTCACAACGGCTTCTGTAACCTCTGTACCCAGGTAATCCTCTGCGGTTTTTTTCATTTTTTGCAAAATGATCGCTGAAATTTCTTGCGGAGAATACATCCGGTCGTCGATTTTTACCCGCGGTGTATTGTTTTCTCCTTTAACTACCTCGTAAGGAACTCGTTTCGTTTCTGCAGCAGAATCATTGTAGCTGCTCCCCATGAATCGCTTGATGGAGTAGATGGTTTTCTTTGGGTTGGTAATA
>JBJTXE010000093.1:0-3629 GCA_046082075.1 Bacteroidota bacterium | reverse complement strand
CCCGTTTTTCTTAAGAAGTTTGATTGGAACAGAAATTATAATGTAGGTTATGATATTACCAAAAACCTTAAAGCCTCTTTTGCAGCAACAAATAAGGCTATATTCGTAGAAGGTAATAACCGTGTCGATCGTAAAAATGATCCGCTCGCGTACCAAGAGTTTAGGGATACGATTCGATCTCAGTTATCCACTTTTGGAAGAACAATGGAGTACAGTCATAACTACAGTTTAAGTTATGCGGTTCCTTTTGATAAATTTCCGTTAACCGATTGGCTTACGGCGAATATAAAATACAACGGTACCTATAATTGGCAGCGTGCACCTCTTGCCCAGACAGAATTTGGAAATACCATTCAAAACAACCGTACGGTTAACCTAACTTCTCAGGCTAATTTTGTAACGCTTTACAACAAGGTTCCTTTGTTTAAAAAAGTCCTTTCGGATGGAAGGAATAACCGTGGAGCGCTAAATGCCAAAACCAACGAGGGAGGAAATAAAGGGAACAATCAAGGTGCTAAGAAAGCAGAGGAAGAGCCACCAAAACCACCAAAACCGGTGGAGGAAATGACGAAAAAAGAACGTAGAAAATGGGCAAAAGTCCTTCGTAAATTTGAACGTAAAAAGAAAAAAGAGGAACAAGCTAAGAAGAAAGTGAATCCAATTATTGGTACTGGAGCCAGATTGCTTATGACGGTGCGTAACATTTCGGGTACCTATTCTATCGACGATGGAACTCAACTACCTGGATCCAACCAAGAGTCCAGTATTTTGGGAATGAATTCCAATAATTTTGGAATGAGCGCCTTCGTATTTGGTAAACAAGGATATGATATTTGGGGACGCGAAAACGGTTACAGCATTGCCAATTTGTCGGCGGCAAATGGTTGGTTGGTGCAAAACGAAAACCTCAACAAGCAATTTTCCACGACCCACAGTACTAAACTCAATTTAAGAGCGACCTTGGAACCGTTCAAGGATTTGAACATCGAAATGAAGCTTAACCGAAATTACGGTAGAAATAGTGGTGAGTTTTTCCGTTGGAACGAAACAAGCCAACAGTTTGAAGGACAAAGCCGTTTTGAGTCAGCTACCTTAACCTATTCCACGATTACTTGGGGAACCGCCTTTATGAAAGATAATAAAGACCGTTCTTCGGAAATCTTTAGCCGTTTGCTGGCCAACCGAGAAGCGGTATCCCAATTGATCGGGGCAGCGAATCCTTACTCTTCATCCCTGCCCTCAGGATATTACGATGGATATTCTGGAAATCAACAAGAAGTAGTTATTGGAGCCTTCTTAACGGCTTATGGCAATAAGGAAGTCAATGAGAAAAACATCAATCCTATAAAGAATGTTCCATTACCGAATTGGAGTATAACGTATAACGGCTTATCGAAATTTAATTTTGCGAAGAAGGTCGTTAAGTCGTTTGTTTTACGTCATGCCTATAATTCTACAGTCACAGTGAATGGAATGCAGTCGAATATGGGGGCAACCACCGATGCGAACGGTAATCCAACGGCCTTGGATTTGAACAACAATTTCATTGCACCTCTTCAAGTACAAAACATTACCCTTAGCGAGCAATTCTCTCCATTGATTGGAATGGATGCCACCTGGATGATTTTGGGTCAATCCGTTACCACTAAATTTGAGTATAAAAAAGACCGAATGGCAACACTCTCTTTAAACAATAATCAAGTAACGGAAATTAAGTCGGATGAGATTGTAATCGGGATGCAATCCAAAATTACGAAGGTAAAATTGATCGAACGCATTCCCGCCAACGATTTAAATGCAGGAATTAACTTCTCTTTCAGGGATAATTCAACCTTGATACGCAAGGTGGTAGAAAATACCAACCAGGCAACGGCGGGGCAGACGGTGGTTTCTTTTAAATTAAATATTGATTATAACCTATCTCAGAATTTGACCGTTTCCTACTATTACGACCAAAACTTGAATACACCTAAAGTTGCCACAAGTTATCCTACAGGAAACATGAGCACAGGTATCAAGTTACGGTTTAACCTAGCGGGTGTGCAGTAATGTTGGTTAGGCCGGCAAATCCCTCAGATACGGTATTCATTCACAGGCTCATTCAAGAATTAGCGGATTATGAGCGAGCTCCTGATGCGGTAATCAATACGCCGGAGTTATTACTAAATGATCTTTTTGTTGAAGGTCGTTGCCATGCGATCGTGGCGGAACATGGGGAAGAAATCATTGGTTTCGCACTGTATTATTTTGGTTATTCTACGTGGAAAGGAAAAACTTTGTATTTAGAAGATCTTTATGTACAGGAGGATTTTCGTAAAGCAGGTGTTGGACAGCAACTTTTTGATCAAGTAGTGATGGTCGCCATAAAGGAGAAGGTGAGGCGCATGGATTGGCAAGTGCTTTCTTGGAACGTGCCTGCGCTAGCGTTTTATCGAAAAAATAACGCAATTTTAGACGATGAATGGATTAATGGGCGCTTATTTTTTTAGGTTTTTTTGTGCTTTTATTATAGTACAAAACCAAGCTATTGCGCAAGATTTTTCGGATGCTACACCCCTCAACCAATTGAGAGTTTTGGCTTCACACAACAGTTATAAGCTGGAACCCAAACCTAAAACGCTCAAATTTCTTTTTCGTTTTTCTAAAAAATTGGGTGAATCTAATGATCCAAAACAGTTGGAATATGGTCATTTGAGCATTAGCGAGCAGTGTACTGAATACCATATTCGCGGTCTTGAATTGGACGTATATAACGACCCTAAGGGCGGTAGGTACTTCAAACATCGATTGAATTTATTCATACGAGGCCAAAGTGTTCGCGAGAAAAGATATCGTCCATTGAAAGAACCTGGTTTTAAGGTTCTCCATATTCCCGATGTGGATTATGAAACGAATTATTTAACGTTAAACGATGCGTTGGATGAATTAAACCGCTGGAGTTTGGCAAATCCAAACCACGCTCCGATTTTTCTAAACATTGAGCCTAAAACTTCTGCGTTGGGAGATGAGTCGAAAATTCTGAGGAAATTAGGATTTAAAAAGGCCATTCCTTATTCTCAAGCGGACCTGCGTTCACTTGATTCGCTCATTAAATCGCAGTTAACCACCCTTTATACTCCCCAAGAATTTCGAAAGGGTTATGGTACCTTGCGTGAAAGGGTGGACAGCATTTCTTGGCCCGTATTAGGAGAAGCTCGAGGAAGAATATTTGCCATCATCGATGCAGGAGCCTCGCTGGGATATCCTACGAACGGAGCCGCTTTTGTTTATGGGAATGTTCGAGATTCCAATTGCGTTTTTTTAATCCGCAATGAACCCATAGAACACCAAGAAGAAATCACAGAATTAACCCAATCGTTCATCGTTCGAACGCGTGCAGATGCAGGGACCTTAGAGGCAAGGGCAAACAATTACCTACGTTTACGTGCAGCGCTATTATCGGGCGCACAAATTATATCCACCGATTATTATCGTGCCGATCCGCGATTTGGCAATTACGTGGTTCCGTTTATTGGATTTGTTAAATGAAAATTACGGACGTATGTTCGGGTACAGCCTACGGTTGTCAATCACGTTGTGCGATTTGCGCATAGCCTTAGGCAAGGATGTAGCCAGATTGTCCGTGATCA
>JBJTXE010000092.1:0-2576 GCA_046082075.1 Bacteroidota bacterium | reverse complement strand
ATTCCAATGCTCGCACGAACCCACGGTCAACCCGCTTCCACAACGCGATTAGGAAAAGAAATTCGAGTATTTGCAGAACGCTTAAGCCTGCAGCTATCGGAAGCTAAACGCATTCCTCATGCTGCAAAGTTTGGAGGCGCAACTGGTAATTTCAACGCCCATCATGTTGCTTATCCGAACATCGACTGGGTAAGCTTTTCCAACCAATTCCTCAGCGATTTAGGCCTACAACGCAGCCAAACTACCACCCAAATTGAACACTACGATTTCCTTGCAGCGTTGTGCGATGCGCTCAAGCGATTGAATACGATTTTGATTGATTTGAACCGCGATTTTTGGACCTATATTTCCATGGATTATTTCAAGCAGCAATTGAAAGCAGGTGAAATTGGTTCCAGCGCTATGCCGCATAAAGTCAATCCCATTGATTTTGAAAATTCAGAAGGAAACCTGGGTTTAGCCAATGCATATTTTGAATTTTTTGCTTCGAAACTGCCCATTTCACGGCTTCAGCGTGACCTGACCGATTCTACCGTTCTCCGCAATATTGGTGTTCCTTTGGCAAACACCCTGATTGCCTTACAATCAACCTCCAAAGGGCTTGGCAAACTGTTGCTTAATCACGAAAAAATACAGGCCGATCTTGAGGATAACTGGATGGTTGTAGCCGAGGCAATTCAAACCGTGCTTCGAAGAGAATCTTATCCTGAGCCCTATGAAGCGTTGAAAAACCTCACAAGAACTCACTCAAAAATCAACCAAGCCAGTATTCATGCCTTCATAGATGGATTAGCGGTTGGTGAACCCTTGAAAGTGGAATTAAAAAAAATCACGCCATGGAATTATCTTGGTTTGTAAAGCAACTTGGTTTTTTTGCACTAAGTGCGATGAGTCTACCAACATGGGCGCAAGGATTACCGGTTAGTTGGGGGCCTTTAGAATCCAAACGAGGAAATTTAGTAGACATATTGCCTATTCGTTCTGCCGATTTTTATGCCTTGCGTTTCAACCCTGGACTCTTCGGTTCATACAAAGTGAATACGTATAATCAACTGGCCTTCACGAGCCAACAAAGGATAAAACCGGTAACAGAGACAGGATTTGCCAACATTGAATCATCGGCATTTTTTGCAGGGAAATTTCAAGTTTTTCTCAGCGATCGTTCAGGTACTACCATGGCCTTGTATAGCCAGTCCATTCTTGAAGGGGAGGAAAATGCACCTTCCGAACTTCGATGCAGTTACGAAGACATTCGCATCGGTGCGCGCCCAAATTTCCAATTATTGCTTTCACAAAACCAACGATTCCTTGCCATTACCTACGAGATTCCTGGTAGAAGGGCTAACCGCGATGTATACGGCTACGTGATGTTTGATTCCACGTTTATGGAAATAGCCCGAGGGGAATATTTGTTACCTTTCAACGGCAACATGTCTACCATTAGCCAAAATCACGTTACCAACCGTGGAGAATACCTTATTGCTGTTACCGAACATAAGGATCGAAATGATCGATTCTTTGGTCGTGCTTGGGAGAATTTCAAAGCACTTCATGTATACAAAATCCAGCAAGATAGCTTGCAAGAATTTAACGTTGAGTTGGCCGACAAACGCATTGATGACTTGAACATGAGTTCCAACAACATCGGAACCGTTTCCATGACAGGGCTTTACGGAAGAGGTAATAACAGCGGTATAGAAGGCGTTTTTTCCATGAGCCTCGACACCCAAAAGGACCAAGTAACCGGATACAAATATTCCCCCTTTGATATGGAGGTGCTTCGCGAATCGCGATCCGCACAACAAATGACCAACTTCATTCGACGAAGCAATAACCGCGGGGAAGACCCGCAAGTTTTCTCCTATAAATTACGTCAAATGCAAACCTTGGAGGATAACAGTCAAATTGGATATTTAGAACAATATTACGAGCGCCAATTCACGAATTATGATTCACGAACGGGCGTTACTACCGTGAACAACTATTATTATTACATGGACATCGTGGTTTTCAAACTAGCGCCTGATGGCACGTATTTATGGGGTAGACGCATCCCTAAAAACCAAATTTCCATGAACGATTATGGGCCTTTTAGTTCATTTATTGGTTTTAATAATCAAAAAAATGCATACCTGATTTTTAACGATAATAAAAAGAACTACGACGACGGTGGCGGTTTTTCTAGGAACAACAACAACGTTTACGGTCTTAATTTAAGCCTTTGGAGGAATGTCGTAGCCTTGGTAACGGTTGACCTTGCCAACGGAAACCTGGAACGGAGCACCATGTTCACCCGAAAAGAACTTTCGGCTATTGCCGTTCCTAAAACCATGAAAGTCGATTGGAAAAATAAAGAAGTATTGTTGTATGCCGTTAATCGAAACCGTGAAAAATTTGGCCTTATTTCGTTTAAATAATGTTGTTATTTGCTTTTTTTTCAGCGTTTTATGTTCTTGTAAAAACGAACATAATCCCAAAGCTACTGTAACTGAAACCATTGATGTAACGGCGCTTGACCCCCACTCTTATGCCAATTTTAACGAGGTTCAAACCCAACATTTGTCCTTAGATTTAGA
>JBJTXE010000091.1:0-4016 GCA_046082075.1 Bacteroidota bacterium | reverse complement strand
TCTCCGGATTTGGAAAGCGCCATCGTTCTCGGTTGGGCCTCGGTGCTTGCCTTGAATAACAAGGTCCCGGTGGTGGGGTCAACGCAGGCAATTTGCCCCAATGAGTTGAACGAAACTAAGAGCCTTCCTTTTTTATCTTGTAAAATGTGCCGTGGATTAGAAGCCACTTTAATTTCCGTTGTTTTCTCCCACGTTTTGTTGTCGATTACGGCCAGGCTAGATCCTCCCATGATCGCGACGTAGGTTAAGTTCGCTGTTTCGTCCATGACAATTCCCCTCGGGATGCTGCTTACGGCCGTATTTTTAATTACTTTTCCAAAAGGATACGTTTGGTTGTTGATTTCTAAAACACTGACATTGTAGGAATGCCAGTTGCTGACCATCAAATAACGGTCATCGGAGGTACAAGAAATGACTTTCGGCGTTTTACCGGTTAAAATAATGGGGCTGTAAAGCGTGTCTTGGGTTTTTCCTTGGGCATTTTGGAGGTAAATCAACTTGTCGGTTTTTCCAATGGGCTTTTCTTGGGGTTCAAATAACCGTATGGGGACGATGCCACCTGCATTGTGCAGAGAAACCCAAAGAATGCTGTCATGATGTGTAAGAAAGGCTTCCACCGGCTTTTCCTCGTAAGAATCAATCTCTTTACCGTCGTCGTAATCCCAGCCTTTCCCTGGGGTAGCTTTGAATTGAAAGATGCGTGTTATCTTACGTTGCTTTCGGTCGAATTCGTAAACCGACATGCCTTCGAGGTTCATGGCATAGAGGAAATTCATGTTCTTACTGAATACCACTGATTTCGTGCCTCCGCTCGCATCCAAAACCGCTTTTTCCAAAAAGGATAGGCTATCGGAAGGTTGGAATTCAGGGGATTGACGGACGTTGTTTGGTGGAGTATTTTTCGAAGGCTGGGTGGCTTTGGAAGGTTCTCCGGACTGACAGCTGAGACCGATCCACAAGAAACTTAGGGTTAATAACCAAGTTGTGAAGCGTTTATTCATGCTGTTTTTGAGTGATTATATGGAATCCAAGACCGGCGCTGATACCGTATTGAGCAATGGATACAGAGGACAAGGGCGTCTTTCGAATCCATCCATTGCTGAAGTTGATTTCTGCAAAAAAGTGGCAGTACTTCGAAAAGTAAAAGGACGAACCGGCCTTCAATAGGTAGGCGGGGCATACGCTCCATTGAAAACCGGACGGAGCAACGATATAATTATCTTGAGCCATTTCAGCAAGTGCAATTCCGGGTTCGGCATGAAGGTCTATTTTCCAGTTCTTTTTACCCAAGTGATAGCCAAATCCCGCATAGATGGAAACAAAATTACGGGGAAATCTCTCGGGTGAATTGGTGAACAAAAGTTGACCGTTGGGAGCCATGAGGTTGGTTTCACCCCGAACACTGAGCTTGGGTTCTAAAACATACTCCATAAAGCCATTGATAAAGGCTACGGTAGTTTCTTGGTTGTAAAATCGAGTTGGTGCTATGGTGGCGCTAGCACGCAGCAAGGAAGGCTGAAAATAGCTCGGCTTATCTTGGCTATAAACCAGGGTGCTTGCGAGCAAGAATAAGCCTATTATCTTTTGGTGAATCCCCATAACTTGGCTATTTTATAATTTAAACTCAAGGTAACCAATAAGTGACCCGCCAAAGAGGCTCCTTTATGCTCATGAAAGCTCAAGGTGTTGGAAGCGAAATCGTAATCGGTTTCGATGTGATTACCTAAGTGTATCATGTACTGCCCGGTAAGTGAAATATCGAACCTTGGGGATAATTCCAGATGCGTTCCAAGTCCGGCTTGCACCGCAGAGCTCCATCGCTCGGCATACAATGCTTCGTCCAACGAATTTGTTCCATCTTTCGCCTCAATTTTGGAATAATCGAAACAATGGCCGGCTAGGATATATGGGCGAAATTTCGGTTTAAAATCCTTTGGTTGATGAAAATAGGAAAGGTGATTTATTGGATAAAACAAGACGCTCCATCCGATGTGGTAATCCGTTCTGTGGGCATAATTAAGGATGTCGCTGGTGATGTAATCAAAAAACCAATCGGTGTTCACGGCATCGGAAAAGCGCAAGCGAAATTGTCCCCCAACCCCGGTTCCCGTCATTTCATTTTTATGGTCATTGAATAAACTAACCGTGGTTCTGCCTCCTAGGGAAAGCATTCCCGCAGGATTCAACCTTTTTTGTTCCTGGGCGTTGACCTGCAACCCTACAATGTAAAATACGAAGAGCAAAATCCGTTTCATGATTACGAAGGTAAGAAAGAATTTGATTTTGTATCTTCGCAAAAAGAAACTATATGCGGGTTTATTTGGACAACGCGGCTACCACGCCGATGGCGCCTGAGGTGGTAGAAGCGATGAGCGATGTGCTTCGAAATCATTTTGGCAATCCTTCCTCGACTCATTCGTATGGACGTTCTTCAAAGGCCTTGTTAGAAACGTCGCGAAGGAATATAGCCCAACATTTGAATTGTTCTTCCGCCGAATTGTTCTTTACTTCCGGAGGAACCGAGGCCGATAATCTTGCTTGCCATATTGCGGTGCAAGAATTGGGAGTTCAGCGAATTATCTCTACCTCGATCGAACATCACGCCGTTGGACATACCGTTGAAATGTACCGCGATCGCTTTCAAGTGCAGTTGCACAACCTGACGTTAGACGCTCAAGGGCATATTGACATGGAGGAGTTGGAATCCTTGTTAAAAGAACCCATTCCTACTCTGGTGTCCCTAATGCATGCGAATAATGAAATCGCTACCCTTATTCCTTTGGCGCAAATTGCACAGTTATGCCGAAACTATGGTGCTTATTTTCATTCGGATACGGTTCAAACGATGGGACATTATGCCTTTGATTTGAAAGCACTGGATGTTGATTTCATTACCTGTGCAGCGCACAAATTCCACGGACCAAAAGGCATTGGGTTTTTGTACGTGAACAAACGCATCAAAATGGCTCCAATGATTCTTGGTGGCTCTCAAGAACGCGGATTTCGTGGTGGAACGGAAAACCTTGCAGGAATTGTAGGGCTTTCTAAATCATTTGATTTGGCCTACGAGGACGTGCAAGGACATCAATCGCATGTTCAAGGCTTGAAGTCGTACATGATGGGTCGTTTAAAAGATCATTTCTCCGATATAGCATTTTACGGGGATACTACACCGGAGGGTTCACTTTACACGGTGTTGAACGTATGTTTTCCACCCACCGACAAGGCGAGTATGTTGTTGTTTACCCTTGATTTGAAAGGGGTTGCTGTAAGTGGTGGGAGTGCATGTACCTCAGGCGCGACCAAAGGTTCCCATGTGTTGGAAGGAATTGGGGCAGACATGAGCCGGCCCAATGTTCGCTTTTCATTTTCAAGATACACCACCCAAGAGGAGATAGATTTTGCCTTGGAACAAGTTTTTTCCGCTTTTGCTGTCGCCTTAGCATAATGAATGCTCAAAAAAAGGTCCTGTTTTTAGCTTCTTGGTATCCAAGCCAAAGTAATCCAACCTTGGGTAATTTTATACAAAAACATGCCGAGGCCGCTGCAATGTTGCATGATGTTGTTACCCTATCGGTGCATAGTAGGGAAGGAGGGGAGTTCATGGTGGAAAAATCCAACCGTGGGAAGTTAACCGAGTTGCGAGTGTTTTATCCCAAAGCGACGGGCCTTTTTAAGCGTATAATTCAGTATACTCGGTTTAGAAAAGCCGTGGCTCTTGGGGTGAGTACCTACCGTCAATGGGCTGGTGAACCGGATGTGTTGCACTTGAACGTTGTTTTTCCATTGGGATTATGGGTTAAACGACATTTTCCATTGACTCCGCTTGTAATCACAGAGCACGCCAGCGGTTTGCACGAGGGACCCAACGCGTATCCGAAATGGATGATTCAACGAATGATACCGGTTTACCAAAGGGCAACGGCCATTCTACCGGTGAGTGCGAATTTGGGAGAACGCATCAAAGCCTTGGCTGGAACCTCATTTCAGGTGTTGCCAAATGTCGTGAACGAGGA
>JBJTXE010000090.1:0-6422 GCA_046082075.1 Bacteroidota bacterium | reverse complement strand
GAATTATTGTTTAATCGTTTCGACAAAAAGCAAAAATTTTCGGTGTTTTTCTTGAGTTCCAATACGCCACGTTCGAACTTTAGATTTGGTGACATGAACAAGTTTGGGCTAGAAAATGAACGGGACCAAAGCGGGATGTCGATGTGGAATCAAAACGGTCAACGAACCAATACAGGAATTCCACAAACCACGAAGGCGGGTGTTTATTTCAACGACCGCATCAAAGATTGGGGTAAAATCGGATTTAATTACAGTTTCAACCAAAACCGACTGAACGCGACACAAAGCAGTTTATCTCATTATTTTCTTCAAGATACTTCCTATTACACCAAAGATTCAATCGCGAATATAAGCTTGAATACCTCGCACAAAATCAACCTAAACTTCCAAGCCCAATTGGACTCATTAACCACGTTAGAAATTAAGCCATCGGTGAGTATTGACGAAGGAGTAACTGAAAATTCTACAACCAACGCTTTTCAAACCGAAGCTATGGTACCGACCTTTACCTCGATTATAGAAAACACCAACAACTCCAAAGGATATACGGCACGACTGGAGAGTACGATCTACCGCATGTTCAAGAAACCTCGGAGAGAATTAGAGCTGAAATATATTTTAAACAAGGCCGATAACCAAACCGATGGGTCATTGCTAACGCAAAGTAAATTCACCAATTTTACCGATTCCATTGATCAGAAAAAAGAGAACGATAACGGGAATCAGTTAAATTATGCGGTTGTAACGTACAAAGAACCTTTGTCGGCCAAATGGAAACTGCAAGTTGAATACTACCTAGAAGCGGGAAAATCCTATCAAACGAGAAATACGTTTGCACCAACGCTTGGAACCTATTCCCAACGAGTAGACTCCCTTTCGAATGCCTTTGAAAACAGTCGTTTCCAAAACAGAGGGACCCTGCTCATGGTCTATGAAACGAGCAAACATTCCTTCAACATTGGAGCTGGTTTTCGAAACATTCGATTAGACAACTATAACGTGGTGGGTGACTCAAGCATTTTACAAAGCATCAACAACGTACTTCCACGCATGAGCTACAACTTCAAACCAAGTATGGGGACCCGATTAAACTTCAATTACTTCACTCGTTCCGATCAACCCTCCATCAGTGATATCCAACCGGTACCCGACAATTCCAATCCAAACCGACTGAAAATTGGTAATGCGAATTTGAAGCCTAATTATATTCATACCCTCAACTTTCAGTTTAACCGTTGGGAAGCCCTTTCAGGAAGATACATTTGGAGCGGCTTGAATGCAACCCTTACCGAAAATGCCTTTGCCAATGACACCTACTTTGATGCATTGGGTAGAACCTTGGCGAAAACGGTCAACACCGATGGCAACTTTTCCGCCAATACCTACGCAGGAGGTGGGTTTCCAGTATTCAACCGCAAATTGGAGATCATGCCGGAATTTAACGCGAACTATTCCAAGCTAACGAATTATATTAACGGAAAGGAGAATATCACCTACAATCCGTCGATTGGCGGAGGAGTCACTTTGGAACTCAAGTTTGATTCGCTGGAGGTATCCGTGAGCCAAAACTATTTTTACTCCAGCCCTAAGAGCACGTTCAATTCGCTCTCCAATACTCCGTTCTCAACGCAAGAATATTCGATGGATTTTAAATGGACGATGCCCTTTGGTTTCAAAATCATTGCCGATGGAAAATACACCATCAATTCACAACGGGCTTCTGGGTTTAACCGCAACATTTTTGTAATCAATGCCGAAATTCAACGCGCCTTTTTACCCACAGGTAATTTAATTCTCGCGGTGAACGGATACGATTTATTGAATCAAAACCTCAACTTGCAGCGGCAAGTGAATGGAAACGTTGTAACGGATAATTACACCCGTCTCATTACCCGATATTTCCTGTTGAAATTAACGTATCGCTTTAATAAAAATAAAACCAAGGAAGATGATTTCGAAGGCTGGCATTAAACTCTTGTTTCTCTTAGTATTCTTAAGCGTAGAATTTACCGCTGAGTGCCAGTTTTATGCTACGGGAACGATTTTCTATACCCGAAGAACTAATCTGCAGAAACGTTTTACCGATCAACGCATGAAGCGTTTTGTGAACGAAGACAACAAGATTAAAAACGATCGATTTTCTTTGACCTTTAATGACACGGTTTCGGTATTCAAGTACATCGCTCCGAACGTTCAAGACGACATGGCTTGGCTTACTTCTAAAAACGAGTATTACCAATACTTAGGATCACAAAAACAATTGACCATATTCCAATTTTTTGGCACCTCGGTTTTTGTAAAAGATTCTTTACCGGAGCGGAAGTGGAAAATTACCGACAGCAAGCGAAGCATCTGTGGTTTTCAATGCCGAAAAGCCATTTACCAAAAAAACGATTCTACCCGCATTTATGCTTGGTATGCTCCGAACATTGTTCCATCCATTGGACCTGAAGGGTTTTGTGGTTTACCCGGCGCCATTTTAGGCATTGCCACCGAAGATGGGGGGATTATCTATTTTGCCGATAAAGTAGACTTCAGCGAAGCCCCAACGCAAGAAAAGTTGTTGGCTGAAATCGGAAAAAACAAAGTGTTCAACCTCAAGGAACTTCGCGAAAAATTGGAAAAAGATTACGGCAATACCCCTTGGGGAAAACGGATGTTCGACGACATGTTCCGTTGGCTTTAGTTGGCTATGCCAACCTACTTCCCTATCTTTGAGGAACAAAGACATTGCCCATGAAAGGAATAATCTTAGCCGGAGGCTCAGGCACCAGGTTGCATCCATTAACTCTGGCCGTATCGAAGCAATTGATGCCGGTATACGACAAACCCATGATTTATTATCCCCTCGGCACTTTAATGAGTGCTGGGATTCGCGAAATTCTGATCATTTCAACACCCCATGACTTACCTCATTTTGAAAAATTATTAGGCGACGGATCACACCTTGGATGCCGTTTTGAATATGCCGTACAAGAAGTACCCAACGGTTTAGCGCAGGCTTTTGTGATTGGAGCCAACTTCATTGGAAAGGACAAGGTAGCACTCGTCCTAGGGGATAATATCTTTTATGGCAATGGGTTGGATGATTTGTTATCCAACTACGTAAATCCAAAAGGAGGAGTCGTTTTTGCCTACCACGTGAGCGATCCGGAACGATATGGAGTGGTTGAATTCGACGAGGAAAACCGGGCCGTTTCGATCGAAGAAAAACCCAAAAACCCGAAATCCAATTATGCTGTGCCGGGCTTGTATTTTTACGATAACACGGTCGTAGAGATTGCAAAAAATCTCAAGCCATCCGATCGTGGGGAATATGAAATCACGGATGTAAATGCCGCTTACTTGACTCAAGGAAAATTGAAAGTAGCCATTTTGGACCGCGGGACGGCTTGGTTGGACACTGGAACCTTCAGTTCATTGATGCAGGCAGGACAATTCGTTCAAGTTATTGAGGAACGTCAAGGGCTGAAAATTGGGTGCATTGAAGAAATTGCCTACCGTAGAGGATATATCGACAAAAAACAACTCAAACTTATCGCAGAACCCTTGGTGAAAAGCGGTTACGGAGCCTATTTACTCCAATTAATTAAACGAAAATGACCTTGTACGAAAGCCGATTAACGGCCATAGAAAACTATTTAGCAACGACGGAATATCCCAAGGAACCCACCAACCTTTACGACCCAATACGTTATTTTATGACCTTGGGTGGAAAGCGCATCAGGCCCTTATTTACCGTGTTATCTGCTGAATTATTTGGGGAATCGTTGGAAAAAAGTCTTCCTGCAGCGGCGGCTTTAGAAATGTTTCACAATTTTACGTTAATCCATGACGATATTATGGACGGCGCACCCAAGCGAAGGAACTTACCTACCGTGCATGAAAAATGGAACTCAAACATCGCTATTCTTTCCGGGGACGCCTTGATGATTCATGCATTCCAAGAATTGTCGCACTACGAGGCCAACACCTTTAAAGCGCTCAGTTCCCTGCTGCATAAAACGTCCATTGAAGTATGCATAGGACAGCAAATGGATATGGATTTTGAAACAATGGAGGTGGTAAGCGAGGCGCAATACCTGGAAATGATTCGATTAAAAACCTCGGTTCTTTTAGGATGCGCTTGCGCTTTTGGTGGAATTATCGGAAATGCCTCCGAAACGGACTTGCATCATTTATATCAATTTGGGGAACAACTGGGGATAGCCTTCCAAATACAAGACGACCTATTAGATGCCTTTGGAAGTGAGAATAAGGTGGGAAAACAAATAGGTGGGGATATATTGAGCGATAAGAAAACGCTCCTCTTCACCGCTTTTCAATCGCAGGCATCAATGCACGAAAAAGAACAATTTCGCAAGCTAAGTCAAGCAGCACCGAATGAAAAAATAAAAGGAATTAAGCAATTGTACATGGATACCAAGGTGTTAGAATATTGCAAAGCCGTTCAAGAAACCCATTGGAAAAATTGCCAAGAACACCTCAAGGAAGTTCACAGTGTAGCAGGCAAAGAATTGCTGGAGGAACTGCTCACATTTATTATTCACCGAAACTATTAATGCGGTGATTTAGAAAGTTTTTCCTACTTTTGAACAGAAATTAACTTTAAATTATTTTATCATGAAAAAAGTTTACTTAAGCGTTTTAGGTATTACGGTTTTCGGATTATCGGGTGTGGCTCAAAAGCATATTGCGCAACCGTTAACCAATTCCAAGAATTCGCTCCTTGAGCATACGGTTAAAAAAGAAACTCAAGTGAGCAGCAAAGGAATCATTCTTTGGCAGAATGATTTTTCGAATCCTGCACAATGGACCGCTTCCAATTTTCCTGCAGGAACTCCAGGCCACACAAACGGAGATTGGGAAATTACCACGGATTTACAAGCCATTCCTCGCGCAGAGTTGCGTCCGGCAGGACATACAACGGCTGCGAACGGTTACGCATTGATTGATTCGGATGGTGCAGGTAATCAAGCCACTCAAAATGCACAATTCGTTTATAACCAAAACATCGATTTGACAGGGCAGCCTCTGGTTTTATTAAAATGCGAACAATCTCACCGACGTTATGCCGAATCAACCTTCGTGGTTTATTCCACGAATGGAGGCGCTACTTGGCAAGAGATTGAAGTAAATGGTAACATGGGTACTAACACGAATACTACCAATCCACAGACCTTGCAACTGAATCTTTCCAACGAGATTGGAGGTCATGACAGCGTTCGAATTGGTTTCAAATACATCGGTCAGTGGGACTGGTTTTGGGCGATAGATGATGTTAAATTATCGACGCCAGATGCACATGATGTATCAGTAGCTGGAGTGTATTGGGGATCAACCGATGCTTGGGGTGCACGACTTCCTTATTACCAAATTCCAACTGCTCAAGTTGCTCAAATCGATTTCTCAGGAGTGATTGAGAACCTTGGCTTCATGAATGAAAATGTTACCTTCAACGCCACTGCAGGTGCATACAACGGTAGCTCTGCGCCTACGCTAATTCCTGCTTTCTCAAGCGATACGGCGAATTGTACAGCTGGTTTCACGCCTGCTGCTGTTAATGCGAACATCACCGTAGGGGTTAACGTACAAATTGACAGTACCGACGCAAACCCTGCGAACAATACGATTGCGAATGCAGCGACCATTTCGGTTAATCCAAGCATCTATGCTCGTGACAAGAACAATATTACTGGTGGGTCTTACAACCAAGGACAGGGCTTTGAAGTAGGAAACATTTTTGATGTTTACGCAAGTGCAGCTTTGAGTGCTATTGATGTTTACATTCACCCAGGAGCCAATGTTGGTACTGAGATGTATGTGAAGTTATACTCTATCGATGCGCAAACTGGTGATTTCGTTTTCGTTGATGAATCAGCACCATATACGCTTGGAGCAAATGACGTTGACGCCTTGCTTACTTTACCATTACAAGGTGGTGCATTTACATTAAATGCTGGTGAGCCATATTTAGTAGTTGCCGGATCAAATGGTGATGGTGGTGCTACCGACGATTTAATCGTTGGTACATGTGGTGTTTCAGAGGCACAAACCACATTTTATTTGGATTTGACAGATAATACATGGTATTATACGACCTCAACGCCAATGGTTCGTATGAACTTCTCTAATGCCAGCATCGATGAAAATTCTCTACTGACAGGATTTAATGTTTATCCAAACCCTGCGGCTGGAAACGCGACGATTGCTTTATCCTCTAAGGTAGGAACCAACGTAGCTCTTTCTATTGTCGATCTTTCTGGAAAAGAAGTTTATAGTGCAAGTGCAGCATTGAACGGAACTAGCCAGTTTGATATTAATACCGAATTATTTGGAAATGGAATGTATATGGTGAATGTATATTCTAACGGTACAAAATCAACCAAAAAACTGATTATCAGAAACTAATCAAACCTTAA
>JBJTXE010000089.1:0-2876 GCA_046082075.1 Bacteroidota bacterium | reverse complement strand
AAGAATTGGTAACCGTTCCTTCGGATTTTCGTTGCAATGCTTTGAGTACTTTTTTAGATACCATATGAAGACCTTATTGATGCTTGTTCTTTTCCTCTTAGGGGTTAATTGGTCTGTACTCGGTCAAAATAAAACCGACGCAGCAGGCAGGAAACAGGGCCCATGGATTAAATACCAAAGCGATGGCACCACCCCTTTGTATACGGGGACCTTTAAAGACGATATCCCCGTAGGAGAATTTCGGTATTTCTATCCCAATGGAAAGGTGAAATCGGTGGTGCAGCATGAAACAAAAACCAGAACCTATGTTTGGTTTTATTTTGAGAATGAGCAAATGATGAGTGAAGGGCAATACATCAACATGCTAAAAGACAGCTTATGGAAAACTTACAACAATCAAGGGTTTTTAGTGAGTACTGAATACTACAAAAACAACCGTTTGAATGGGGAAAAAAGAATATACTATTTGCAGAATCAACTGGAGCGGGGAGAGCTTAAAATAGCACAATTGGAGACCTACAAAGACAGCGTTCTCCACGGACCACATTCCACCTATTTTTCTTCCGGGAAACTCAAGGATAATGGTCGATACGAAAACGGATTAAAAGTAGGGGTGTGGGAAACGTACCACCCGGAAGGACAGGTTGCAACCAACCTTAAATTCCGAAAAGGAAAAGCCTATGGTTATTGCATTGCCTATGATGAAAACGGAGCGGAAATGTACCGCAGCTATTGGCTAGAAGGAAAGTCCCTGAAAGGAGAGGACTTGAAAAAGTATTTCCAGCAGTGTGAAAAAAATGGCATCACTCCAGAAGAATAACTATCTTTAGTGCATGTTGCGAAAAGTCTTTTTGCTCTTTTGCATGGCCTTGATGGCGGTTGCCTGTAAGAAAAAGAATCCACAAGGGGGTGTCGGGTCATTTCACTATGGGTATTTTCCTATCAAGAAAGGAAACTATTGGATTTATCAAGCGGTAGAAATTTCGCATGATGAGAATGCTCCGGTACCGCACGACACGACAGTCTATGATTTAAAAACGGAAATTGGCGATACCTTATACGACAACGAGGGAAGAATGGTTTATCGTTTCAATCGCTACAAACGCAATGGTATGTTCAATCCATGGGTGCTCACCGATGTTTGGACAACTGTCTTGGATGAAAATCGTGCAGAGGTGGTGGAGGAAAATATCCGCAGGGTTGCACTTCGTTTTCCCGTCAAATCATCGACGCTTTGGGATGCGAATCAATTCAACGCGCTTCCAGCTATGACCGCATTTTACGATAAAATTCATGAGTCCTATTCCACAGGATGGGTCACTTCGGATAGCAGCGTTCATGCAATAGCCGCAAAAGAACTTACCCTTATTTCCTACCAAAACCAATATGAGGTATACGGTAAAAATATCGGATTAATGAAAAAGTATTTCAAGGATTTACGCATTAGCAATTTTGATACGCTCAACGTCAAACAGGGAAAAGAACTGTTCCTCACTCTTTTGGAGTACGGTCAATAATAGTACCTTTGAACCATGGAATTCACGGAAGTACTTAGGGATTGTAAGCATTTTAAAGGACATATACCCTGTGGTCCCAATAAGCAAGACGGTAGCATTTGTGCTACGTGTAATCATTACTCGCCGATACAAAAACGGATATTAATCATCAAATTGGGTGCCTTGGGTGACGTTATCCGAACCACACCCCTGCTTGAATTGTTTCGTCGCAAATTTCCTAACACGCACATTACTTGGTTAACCCAGAGCCCAGAAATACTTCCAAAAAATGGTATCGATGTCATTTATCCGCTTTCAGGAACCTCCTTGTTTATTTTAGAAAACAGCCTTTTCGATATAGCGGTAAATTTGGACAAAGATCCGGAAGCTTGCATCCTGATGTCAAAGATCGAAGCCGTTCAGAAGTTTGGTTTTACTTGGGAAGATCATGCGGTGGCTCCGTGCACCCAAGCTGCAGAGCACAAACTTTTAACGGGCTTTTTTGATCAATTATCCAAGAAAAACACGAAAAGTTATTTAGAAGAAATCTTTGAAATTTGCCATGAAACGTTCCAGATGGAAGCTTATTCCATAGCCCTGAATAAGGATAAATCCCAACATTGGCGCGGAAAATTCG
This sequence comes from Bacteroidota bacterium, assembly GCA_046082075.1. GTDB lineage: Bacteria > Bacteroidota > Bacteroidia > Flavobacteriales_D > Crocinitomicaceae > UBA952. The sequence continues at coordinate 743 of JBJTXE010000089.1, read as the reverse complement.
AGGAACAATCTAATGGAAAATCGATTGTTGGACTCAATACAGGGTGTGGTCCGCGTTGGAATACACGCTTGTGGAGTGAGGAGCGATGGATAGAATTAGCCAAGTCACTCACGGAAGAGGGGTATTTTCCCATGTTCTTAGGAGGAGCCTTAGAGCATGAAAAAAATGCGAGGATGTCCAAGGAATGTGGAATGTATTATCCGGGGCATTTTGACCTTGAAACGTTCATAAGCCTTACCTCTGCCTGCGATATCGTAGTTACTCAAGTTACCATGATGATGCACATTGCAACGGCACTGCAAAAGAAAATGGTGCTCTTGAATACGATTTTTAACCCCAATGAATTTGAGCTTTACGGACGCGGAATCATTGTTGGACCGGTAAAAGAATGCGTTTGCTACTACGGAAATACTTGTTCTAAAGGAAAGCCTTGCATGGAAACCATAACGCCAAACGCTGTTTTGGAAGCATTAAAAAGTTTGACTTAAGGTATGAAAATTGTCTTTTTATCCACCTTTTATCCATTTAGAGGAGGAATAGCGCAATTCAATGCCCTGCTTTTTCGAGTTCTAGAAAAAGAACATGAGGTTAAGGCCTTTACATTCAAACGTCAATATCCGGGGATCTTGTTTCCAGGTAAAACTCAGTTAGTAACCGAGGAGGATACAGCGGATCCTGTACCTTCCAAACGAATCCTCGATTCTGTTAACCCATTGAGTTATTGGAAAACGGCAAGGTTCATT
>JBJTXE010000088.1:0-6966 GCA_046082075.1 Bacteroidota bacterium | reverse complement strand
TTAGGTTACACCACCAAAACCGACCTTACGAAGTTTGGTAGTCTTTTGTACATGGTATTAATCGGGATGATTTTGGCGGGGATTCTTAACATATTCCTTGACAGCAATATGTTGGATTTTGTCATCAGTGTGGTAGGTGTTTTTGTTTTCACAGGATTGATTGCTTATCAAATGCAACAATTGAAAAACGTAGCTCATTCACCTGATTTTAGTGATGAAACCAGAAGTAAATTCGCGCTTGTGGGTGGGCTCACCTTGTACATCTTATTCATTAATCTATTTTTAACCTTGCTCCGTCTTCTTGGAGGAAGGGATTAATTATTTAATTTTCGATCATGGCAGAAAAATTCTTTGACAAAACCACAGGACCTTTAGCAACCATATACGTGATTGCTCTTCTTTCCATTCTAGCGTTAATCCTCGTTTTTGGTTAATACCCATCTATAAACCAACCATATGTTGGTTGACGCGCTTTTTTCTTCCTATATCAAATATCGCCTAAAGCGCATCGAGCTTTACCGCGATTACCCGATTGAATGCCAACAGAAAGTTTGGCTTGATTTGTTGAGATTCGGAAAACAAACCGATTACGGAAAAGCGCTTGGCTTTGAACGCATTACATGCTTAGAAATTTTCCGATCCACAATCCCACTCAACGATTACTCCACATTATCTCCCTATATTTCCCGTGCCATTAATGGAGAACGCGATGTCCTCTGGCCAGGCCTAACGCGATGGTTTGCCAAAAGTTCCGGAACAACAGGTACGCGAATCAAAACCCTACCGGTTACGCGTGAAAGCTTAGAAAACAACCACTACGCTGGTGGTAAAGATTTACTCGCATGTTATCATCATAACGTCCCAAACAGGAAACTCTACTCCAAAAAACACTTGATTTTAGGGGGGAGCAACAGCCTACAAACCCTCGAACATCACACCATCGTTGCAGATCTTTCGGCCATTATCATTGATAACTTACCTTTTTGGACCGAATTTAGAAGGGTCCCCGATAAGCAAATTGTCCTTCATTCCGACTGGGAAGAAAAACTGAATCGAATGGCTGAGGCCAGCGTCCACGAAGACGTTGCAATTCTCGCCGGAGTTCCCAGTTGGATGACTTTATTTGGGAAAAAAGTTTTAGAGGCCTCAGGAAAAAATACCTTATCCGAAGTATGGCCCAATCTTGAATTGTACATCCATGGGGGAATGAATTTAAGTCCCTATAAAGCTGGACTTGATCGACTGATCCAGAATCCCTCGATGAATTATGTTGAATCGTACAATGCTTCGGAAGGCTACTTTGGTTTACAAGATGCTTCTAAGGAAGAAGGCTTACTACTGCTTACTGATGCATCGGTGTTTTACGAATTCATTCCCATGAATGAATATCAAGGAACATCCTCCAACAAGGTTATTACCTTAGAAGAAGTAAAGGTCGGCGTTGAATATGCCATGGTCATCACAACGAATGCTGGTCTTTGGAGGTATATAATTGGCGACACGCTGATTTTCGAATCAATCCTGCCCTACCGTTTCAAAGTAAGCGGAAGAACCGAACATTACATCAATGCATTTGGTGAAAAAGCGGTGGTGATGCATTTTGAACAAGCCATAACGCGCTGGACCGAACAGTTCGGTATAGCCCTTGAAAATTATACCGTGGCCCCCTATTTTGACTTCCAACAAGGAAATGGTGGGCATGAATGGGCGCTCGAATGGAACACAGACAATCCCTTGACTCCTGAAATGGAGGAACGTCTTGATGCCATCATGTGCGAGGTCAATTCGGACTATGCCACCAAACGTTTTAAGAACCTCAATATGCTACCGTTAAGAATAAACATACTTCAAAAGGGTACTTTTAGCGAGTGGATGAAAAAAAAGGGTAAATTCGGAGGACAACATAAAATTCCTAGAGTACAAAACAACCGTATTTTAATCGATGAGCTATTTGAAATATCTTCTCCTTAATACCGCCCTTGCGTGGAGCATCTCCTGGAATTTCATGGCTCAATACCAACAGGGCACGATTGAACTAATCCATGAACAAACCCTCGTAATTCCTGAGAATACAGAACACACGTTTATCGACTATGGGAACAATTTGTACTTTGTAACGAAAGATCAAATACATCGAAAATCCTTAGCAACGGGTATTCAAAATGTTCAAAGTCAAAAAAAATGGCAAACCATTGATCAAATAATCTCCATCAATGCAATGAAGACTGTTGTCTTTTCTCAAGCTCAACAACAAGTCTGTTTTACCGACAATACGCTGAGCACCCAAGGAAGCTGCATACAGCTGCAAGACTACGGATTAAGCAATGTAACCCACGTTGCGGCCAGTAAACGTCCTGATATGCTATGGATTTACGATGAGTTAAACAGCACCTTAGTGCTCTTCAATTTTGTACAACATCAAATTTTGCAGTCTGTCAATAACCTTCGAGGTCTTTTGGCATTAAAAGATGAACCCATATTGGAGGAAAATACGGCGGGGCTATGGATTTATACCAAGTCAGGCCAAGTGCTTCGTATGGACGACTATCTCAATGTTTTGAGCGATGAGCAAATTTCCTTTTCAAGCCTTGTTCCTTTCAAAAAAGGATATTTTATCATACAGGACCAAAAACTGATGTACCATTCCCTTTTGAAAGATGAAATTGTTTTTGATAAAATATCCACACTTAGCGCGAATGACAAACTCCATATATCTGGTAATCAACTAATTATTGAGAAAAATGAACTGCTCGAAGTGTTTATAATTAAGGAGAATTAACGCGCAATCTGAAGCGATAATTCGTAACTTAGATGCCTAATATTTAACCCATGCACATAGCAATTGCAGGTAACATCGGAGCAGGAAAAACAACTTTAACCAACATGCTTTCAAGGCATTACGGTTGGGAAACACATTTCGAAGACGTTGAGCAAAATCCTTATCTGAATGATTTTTATGAGGACATGCAGCGTTGGTCTTTCAACCTTCAAGTATATTTCCTTAACAGCCGTTTTTCGCAGATTCAAGAAATTCATGCCCAAGATAAAACAGTTATTCAGGACAGAACGATTTATGAAGATGCCTTCATATTTGCCCCGAACCTGCATTCCATGGGTTTAATGACCACACGTGATTTTGAGAACTACTTTTCGTTATTCAATTTGATGGATTCGTTTGTAAAAGCTCCGGATTTACTCATTTACTTAAGGGCAAGCATCCCAACCTTGGTCAGCCATATCCAAAAACGCGGAAGAGACTACGAGGAAAGTATCCGTTTGGATTATTTAAAACGATTGAATGAACGCTATGAAGCATGGGTTTCCACCTACGATAAAGGCAAGCTACTTATCATTGATATCGACAACAATAACTTTACAGATAACCAAGAAGATTTAGGTAAAATCATTCAATCCATCGATACGGAAATTAACGGTTTGTTCTGATGGCTCGCATGGTAGTTACAGGATCCGCTGGATTTATTGGATCGTGTGTTTCACATCACCTAACAGCTCAAAAAAACGTTGATGTCATCGAAGTCGATGACTTTACCCAAAGCCATAAACGTTTGAACTTCGAACCGTTCAAATGCCATCAGAGGATTCAACGTGAGGACTTTATATCATGGTTTCGATTGGAAGCTAACAACATTGATTTTGTGATCCATTTGGGAGCACGGACCAATACAACGGAACAGAACCTTGAACTTTTGAAGACGCTCAACTTGGAGTTTTCAAAGGACCTATGGGAGCTATGTACAGAACATGACATCCCCTTTATTTATGCTTCCTCTGCAGCCACTTACGGTAACGGTGAATTGGGGTACAAGGATGATCATGCGCTCATTCCATCCTTAACACCGATGAATCCATACGGTCAATCCAAACAGGATTTCGATGTTTGGGCTCTACAGCAATCCTCATCACCGCCTTTTTGGGCTGGCCTCAAGTTTTTTAATGTCTATGGTCCTAACGAATACCATAAAGGCAGAATGGCCTCCGTTGTTTTTCATGCTTACCAACAAATCAAAGCATCTGGAGCCATGAAGTTGTTTAGATCGCATCGACCGGATGTGGCCGACGGTTATCAATCCCGCGATTTTATTTACGTAAAAGATCTTATTCAGGTGATTGACTTTCTCATGGAAAGAAAAGCAAATAGCACCATATACAACCTTGGATCAGGGATTGCCAATCCCTTTTATTCATTAGCCGCTGCCACTTTCGATGCCCTTCATTTACCCCATCATATCGAATTCATCGATACGCCAGAAGACATCCGTGGAAACTATCAATATTACACGTGTGCCGACATGACGAAATTACGTGAAAACGGGTATACCTTGCCTTTTCACACCCTTGAGGAGGGCGTCTTCGACTATGTTCAAAACTACTTATTGAAAGACGCTTATCTTTAGCGAAGCTGGAAGCATTTACGACCCCGACCTAATCGGATACTCACCATTGCTCCTGCGTATACGTACCAATCTTTTGTGGTTGGATTTCCACGATAACCGTGTCGTGCACCGTCCAAACTGCGGTTCGAGAGCAACGCTGCATTTTCACCATTCGAGGCACTTAACACCGATGGATCCGCATACGTTGCCGACTTAACATCGTCCAAATAATCGGTAAATGTTTTTCGAATAGCAATGTCAAAATTCACCGTTACATTTTTACCAACCTGGGCTTTTGCCCCTACCCCTAAGGGCAAACACAGCTGAAAATTACTGTAAGTTCCTTTTTTACTTAAACTAGTTCCTTGTCCTTCAGTGCCTAAAGGACGAAGTTCCACCGTTTCGCCGTTGAATGTTGTTTTAGGATTCATATAAAACAATCCAAGTTGTGCTAATAGATAACAGGTTCCCTGGATTTTCTTATTACCATTCGTTCTTCCAAAATAAAAGTTGGCATAGTAAAATTCTATACCTCCCGCCAATTCTTTAATGTCTGATTTAAAATTCAAATTACGGTTTAGAAAAAGAGGATTCTTGGATGTTTGGTCATCCGCTTCTACTGTTCCTTGAGTATAGTTAAATCTTAACGCCATGCGAGTATAAAGGTTGTACCGGTGCATCAAACTAAAAGACCAATTACTATGATTAAATGGGATAAAAGGATTTAGATCACCGATGTAGTACATCTGTCCCAAAGAAAACCCTATTTCTGATTGCGATAAAAAGGTAGCTTGTTGCCCGAAGGTCATGGTACTCAGACCCACAAAAAGCCCAAGTAGCAAGCGCCTAAGCATTACTCCAAAAGATAAGCGTACCGTCATCGGAAACACTAACGAAAGAATGCTCATTTTGTTGCACTAATGCATTCACTGATTGACGGTGAGCTGTCAACTTTTGAAGCGGAGAATAATCAACCAAGCTCCAAACCTTGATGGATTTATCTCTGCTGGCGCTGAATAAATAATCGCCCATAACCACCATGGAATAAACAACACCTCGATGCGCAGGAAATGCATGCTCCAACCTCCTTTCATCGTTACCCCAAACCCGAATATATCCGTCCTTTCCTCCTGTTATTACGCGTCCGTCATTTAAACAAACAATGGCATTGGCCCCCATTTCATGTCCCATCCACGAATGTTCTATGGCATAATTCAAGGGATTAACCACCGACACACTGCCATCTTTCGAGGTCAGACAAATTTTTTGAAGCGTATTGGACCATTTTACTCCTCTAATTTTATCATTAGCTATGCGGTCCCAAAATAACAACTCAAACGTATCCAGCCTGAAAACGGCCAATTTACCGCTGGAAAGTCCAATGAATAAACAACCTAGGTCATTGCTTGAGTCCATGGAAAATACTCCTCTTTCGCCAAATGAAAAGGAAAATAGGTCTTGATTCGTTGCTGGATCGAGGACGTGAAAATCACCGTTGATCAAACCAAGGCACAGCCAACCATTTGATAGGACATGCAGGCAGATACACGAATGCGAAGTTCGTACCGTAAAAGGCTCTAACTGCATCGTGGCCAAGTTAAATTTCTTAACGGTACCATCACTGGAAGAAGTGAAGACTACCTCTCCGTTCTGCGCGATGGAATAAATTGGATTATTATGAAGTTGTACCTGCCTATTCGCTTTAAAAATCACTAGGCCTCCGCTAAATCAATAGAATCATCTTCGTTAACATGACGCAATCTTTCTGCATAATCTTCCGGTAAAAAATCAAAGAAAGTATCCCCTCTCAACCCCAACCTCAGGCACTCTAAAGGAATCACATCATTCGGTCCAATATTTCCTAAATTCACATTAGCTCCAAACAACTTAATGAACCAAACTTGCTGGTTTTTTTGAGGAGCCTCCCAAAGGATTTTAGAAGGGTCAATGCGCGTAATGATATGATTAATGAGCAAAGTATGAGCCGTACCGTTGGGACGAAAGACACCAACATTCCCCGCCTCACGTCCTTCAGCAATGACCTTCCATGAACCCGCATTCAATTCTGCTCGCATCCAACTCACCCATTTAAAAGGGGAAACAATGATACCTGAATCCTTGGAACCGACTTCTGAAAGCACGGTACGGTCTTTTGCCAAACGCTTGATAATTTTACATTTCTCCTTGTGGTGAATAATGATTGATCCATCAGACACCTCGACTAAGTCAAGTTTCAATCGGTCTAATAGTCTTAAATAATCATCTAAGCAATTTCTTGCATAAAAGGCTTCAAATAACGTTCCGCCCAAATAGGGTCGTAAACCAGCTTCTTGATACAGCCTTATTTTATCTTCCAGGTTTTTACTTACCATGGAAGTTCCAAAACCAAACTTCACTAAATCGGTTAAATGGGCCGAGGCCTCAATGAAGTGTTCTGTTTCGCGTAATCCAAGACCTTTATCCATCACCATCGTGACTTCGTTCTCACGAGGTTGCTGATCTTTTTCGGGAATGTAGGGAAGTGTTGCGTTAATCATTCAACAAAGATACGAAATCTTTATGTTTTCGTAGT
>JBJTXE010000087.1:0-3160 GCA_046082075.1 Bacteroidota bacterium | reverse complement strand
TAGAAATTGTTGAAAGAGCGAAATAACCTGAGAAATGATACAAGTAGAGTCAAGATTATCTGTTGCAGACAATTCCGGAGCGAAGGAAGTGCTTTGCATTCGTGTCCTGGGAGGCACCAGAAGAAGATATGCGTCCATAGGGGATAAAATCGTGGTAGCTGTGAAAAGCGCCATGCCAACCGGAGCAGTTAAGAAAGGAGCTGTGGCTACTGCCGTAGTGGTGCGCACGAAGAAAGAAATTCGAAGAGCAGATGGATCCTACATTCGTTTTGATGACAATGCTTGTGTTATTTTAAATCAGGCAGGTGAGATGCGAGGCACTCGGATTTTTGGACCAGTTGCTCGTGAGTTACGAGAAAACAATTACATGAAAATTGTTTCACTAGCACCGGAGGTGTTGTAAAATTGACGTTGTATGCAAACGAAATTAAAAATAAAAGTTGGGGACCTCGTTAAGGTAATTAGCGGTGAGTCAAAAGGCCAAGAAGGTAAAATCATTTCCATGAACCGCACCAAAATGCGTGCATCGGTTGAAGGAGTGAACATGGTGAAACGCCATACGAAGCCAAGTGCTTCCAATCCACAAGGTGAAATCGTTGAAAAAGAAGGAACGATTCACGTTTCAAACCTAATGGTAGTGGTTGGTGGTCAAGCTACGCGTGTTGGTAGAAAACCAAACGATGCAGGTAAATTAGTACGTTTTTCAAAGAAATCAGGGGAGGTGATTAAATAATGAGCTATACACCACGACTTAAAGAGAAATACAGCGCCGAAATCATTGGCGGATTAACCGAAAAGTTCGGTTACAAATCATCTATGCGTGTTCCTAAACTCACAAAAATTGTGTTGAGCCAGGGAATGGGGGATGCGGTTGCTGACAAGAAAATGATTGAGAGCGCAGCAGCAGATTTGTCAAGAATTGCTGGTCAGAAAGCAATCACCACTAATTCTAAGAAAGATATCTCGAATTTCAAACTGAGAAAAGGAATGCCTATCGGTACAAAAGTTACGCTTCGTGGCGATCGTATGTACGATTTTCTTGACCGTTTTCTTTCGGTTTCTTTACCGAGAACACGCGATTTTAGAGGAATTAATCCAAAAGGATTCGATGGAAGAGGTAATTTCAATATGGGAATCAAGGAACACATCATCTTTCCAGAGATTGATATCGATAAAGTGAATAAAATCCTCGGGATGGATGTCACTTTCGTAACCACAGCAGGGAGCGATGAAGAAGCAAAAGCATTGTTAGACGCATTTGGGTTTCCATTTGCAAAAAAATAAGAGAAATGGCAAAAGAATCAATGAAAGCGCGAGAGCGCAAACGCGAAAGAATGGTAGCTCGCTTTGCTAAAAAGCGTAAAGAACTAACGCAAGTTTTGAAATCTACATCCAGCGATGAGAATGTAGTGAATCAAAAATGGGATGCGATGATGGCCCTTCAAAAAATGCCGGCTAATTCCTCGAAAATCCGTTTGCATAACCGTTGCGGATTAACCGGAAGACCCCGAGGTTACATGCGTCATTTTGGAATTTCAAGGGTAACGTTTCGTGAAATGGCACTTGCTGGGAAAATCCCGGGAGTACGTAAAGCGAGTTGGTAATTAACGATAAAGAACTAGAATAACATGACAACAGATCCAATAGCAGATTTTTTAACCCGAATTCGAAACGCAAGTTCCGTAGGGCTTAAAACCGTGGAAATTCCCGCTTCGAATACAAAACGAGCTATGACTCAAATTTTGTTTGATCAGGGCTATATTTTGAATTATAAAGTGGAGGAGGATAACAAGCAAGGAATCATCAAAATTGCCTTAAAATACAATCTTACAACTCGTGTTCCAGCCATTACAAAACTTGAGCGCATTTCTAAACCAGGACTTCGTAAGTATGCAGGTGGTGATGAGCTTCCACGCGTTTTGAACGGTCTAGGAATTGCGATTGTTTCAACTTCTAAAGGAGTTATTACGGACAAAGAAGCGCGAAAATTGAACGTGGGTGGAGAGGTTTTGTGTTACGTTTATTAAAATTTAAACAATGTCAAGAATTGGAAAAATGCCTATTACCATTCCTGCCGGTGTCGAATATCGACTCGATGGTAATGTTGTAACCGTTAAAGGCAAGAAAGGAGAGTTAAAACAAGAAATCGACATGACGGGTATTTCGTTGAACTTGGAGGGTAACATTCTTACCGTTTCCCGAGCTTCTGATGCTCCAGATCATCGTTCAAAGCATGGTTTATACCGGGCGTTGATTCAAAACATGATTGTAGGAGTTTCCGAAGGTTTTACCAAGGAAATGGAGGTTGTCGGAGTTGGTTACCGAGCAAATGCAACAGGTCAAATGTTGGAATTAGCGCTTGGGTTTTCACATCAAATCGTTTTTGAAATTCCAAAAGAAGTACAGTGTACAACGGTTACCGAAAAAGGAAAGGCACCCATCGTGAAGTTAGTATCACATGACAAACAATTATTAGGTGCAGTTGCAGCGAAAATTAGAAGCTTAAGAAAGCCGGAACCATACAAAGGGAAAGGTATTAAGTTCGTGGGAGAAGTATTAAGAAAAAAAGCCGGTAAATCTGCTGGTAAGAAATAAAAGTTAAGGAAATGGCACTAAAGAAAACATTGCGTAGAGCAAAAATTAAGCGAAGAATTCGTAAGAAAGTGTTCGGTACAACTGCCGTTCCACGGTTATCTGTTTTTCGTAGTAACAAACAAATCTACGCACAGATTATTGACGACACGACAGGTAAAACATTGGCGTCAGCTGGATCTTTAAAGAATGATGGAGCGAGTGGTGTGGCGAAAAAAGACCAAGCAACCGTTGTAGGAAAAATGATTGCTGAGAATGCTGTCAAAGCGGGGATTCAACAAGTCGTATTTGACCGCAATGGTTACCTATACCACGGTCGTGTAAAATGTTTGGCAGATTCTGCTCGTGAAGCTGGCCTTAAATTCTAATACCATCAAAGAACATGAATAAAGTTAAAACATCTGAAATTGAATTGAAGGACAAATTGGTTGCCGTTAATCGTGTTACCAAAGTAACCAAAGGTGGTCGAACCTTCAGCTTCTCAGCGATTGTGGTAGTAGGAGACGAAAACGGTGTCGTAGGCCAAGGTCTAGGAAAAGCCAAAGAAGTTACCGAGGCTATAACAAAA
>JBJTXE010000086.1:0-3164 GCA_046082075.1 Bacteroidota bacterium | reverse complement strand
CATTGAAGATAAACTGGATTTAGACCGTGCGATTTGGATGCTTGCTTTCAATAACGTGCTAGTAAATCTCGATTCCTACAGCGGTTCGTTTCGTCAAAATTATTACCTGTACAAGGATATTAACCAACGTTTTGTTCCCACCGTTTGGGATTTGAACATGAGCTTTAATGGATTTCCAGGGGGATCCGGCAGCGGACCGGGAAGTGCCTCTTTAGACCCATTGTCCAATATCAACTCAAACAACCATCCCTTAATTAAGAAAATCTTAAACAACCCCATGTATAAGCGCATGTACATGGCCCATGTGCGAACCATGTTGCAAGAAATGTTTGCAACGAATTGGTATTTAAATCAAGCCAATGCGCTAAGAAATACTATCAATGCCTATGTTCAAGCAGACCCTTTTAAGTTTTATACCTACACGCAATATCAAAACAGCCTTACTACCGTCGTTTCAGGTGGTGGGCCAGGTGGTGGCGGATCGATTCCAGGAATTCAAACTTTTATGAACGATCGAGTGACATATTTTAATTCAAATGCCAATTACCTCTTAGTAGCACCGTCTATTACCGCTTTTTCAGCTTCGAATCCCACACCAGCGTTCAACGAAAGTTTTACCATTAGCGCTACGGTTACGAACGAGACCGCTGTTTATTTGGGGTATCGAACCTCCCACCAATTGCGTTTCACACGGGTACCCATGTTCGACGATGGTAACCACGGCGACGGTGCAGCGGGAGACCACATGTATGGCGCTAATGTAACGGCTAACGGTCCAAGTTTCGAATACTACCTGTATGCCGACAACAACAGTGCTGGAATATTCAGTCCTGCTCGGGCAGAACATGAATTTCACACCTTGGATCTTAATATTCCTGCTCCGACGGCTGGTCAAGTTCAACTCAACGAGGCTATGTCAGATAACGATCTCACCCACGATGATCCTTACGGCGAATCCAACGATTGGGTAGAATTGTTGAACACCACCTCCAGTGCCGTTGATTTAAGCGGATATTTTTTAAGCGATGATCCTGCAAATCCCCTTAAGTGGACGATTCCATCGAATACCGTAATGCTTCCGAACAGTTATTTAATCGTTTGGACCGATAACGATATGCATCAAACTACGGGTTTGCATGCTAATTTTAAATTAGGGACTTCAGGCGACTTTCTTTCACTTTCCAATGGTCAAAATGTTCTTGATCAAGTTACTATACCTGCCTTGTTGACCGATCAATCGTATGCTCGATGCCCAGAATCCGGGCTGATATTTGATGTTGCTCAGCCTACGTTTGAAGCTATGAATAACTGCGTGGCCGGGCTTGAAGACGAAGAGTTTTTGGGAAAGATTTATCCCAATCCGTTCAGTGATTTTGTCATCTTTGAAGTACCTCAAGCTTCGCTAATTGAAGTCTTCGATATCAACGGTAAACTCATCCACCAATCGCGATGCAACCAAGGCTTATGTCAATGGTCGACAGAAAATTGGAATGCTGGATTGTATATCGCAAAAATCTATTTTTCGGACCAATTATCCCAGAGCATTAAACTCATTAAACGATAATTTATTCTTGGGCTAAGTGGTTTTGGATGGACTGCACCAACAGGTGTCGATGGTGAATTTCTCGCAAATAATAGGCTTTGGTTTTGCGGGCAATGAACCGCCTTTTACTCACGCCGAAGGAAATAAAACCTAGAAATTTTCGAGGCCAAGTAAGGGTAGGAGTATAATCCAATTCCAACCTCCCCAATTGCGATAATTCTTCGTTCAGGTTGGGGCTCAAGTCCATTTTGATAGCTTGAACTCGTATCGATTCAATTAATTGGTCGTAGCGTTCCACGACCTCGTAGCTGAAATCGTAGGTTTTCATAAAACGAGTGTAACGAAAATCGGCGTCGGTAAATGCTCGGAATAATGCTTCGATGGTCATAAAAATGAGTGGTTGGCAAAAGTAATAAAAGAATCGAAAAGAAGGCGTTACTGCCGAGGGTTTCCTATTTTTGCAACCTATGAAAACTAAATCTCATCGCAAGAATAAGGTCAATGTGGTAACCTTGGGTTGCTCAAAAAACACCTTCGACTCAGAAATCATGATGGCTCAGCTCAAAGCCAACCGTTTTGAGGTTCAACACGAAGGGCAAGAAGAATCGGAAATCGTCATCATCAACACCTGTGGTTTTATCGATAATGCGAAACAGGAATCCATTGATACCATTCTCCAATACGTCGATGCGAAATCACAAGGTTTGGTGGATAAGGTCTACGTTACAGGCTGCCTTTCCGAGCGCTATCGTTCGGATTTAGAAAACGAAATCCCTGAAGTGGATGCCTATTTCGGCACGCGGGAATTGCCGCGACTCCTCAAAACTTTGAAAGCCGATTACAAGCATGAGTTGGTCGGCGAACGATTGCTCACGACTCCCAACCATTACGCCTATTTCAAGATTGCCGAAGGCTGCGATCGCCCGTGTTCTTTCTGTGCTATTCCCCTAATGCGGGGCAAACACGTTTCTACTCCCATGCAACAATTAGTGTCCAATGCCCAAGATTTGGCCAAAAAAGGAGTAAAGGAACTGTTGTTGATTGCTCAAGATCTAACCTATTACGGTTTGGACCTCTACAAAAAACGCAATTTGGCGGAGCTCCTGGCAAAATTATCCGACATCGAGGGCATTGAGTGGATTCGTTTGCATTACGCGTTTCCTGCGGGTTTTCCCATGGATGTTTTGGAAATCATGAGGGAACGTACCAACGTTTGTAATTACCTCGATATTCCTTTACAGCACGGTTCCACCGCCATGCTCCAAGCAATGCGCAGAGGCATAACCCGTGAAAAAACAGAAGAATTGTTGGATGCGATTCGACAGCGCATTCCCGAAATTGCGTTGCGCACGACCCTCATTTCAGGATTTCCTGGAGAAACGGAAGCAGATTTTGAGGAAATGAAGGGTTTTGTAGAGCGCAGCCGGTTTGACCGTCTCGGCATATTCACCTACTCCCACGAGGAAAACACCCATGCCTATCTACTTGTCGACGACGTTCCGGAGGAATTAAAACGAAAACGTGCGGACGAAATCATGGAAATGCAAGCGGGAATTAGCCATGCCTTGAACCAACACAAAGTGGGTCGAACTTTTAAAACCCTTTTTGATCGGGTGGAAGG